>JAMJQL010000106.1 GCA_023554245.1 Gemmatimonadota bacterium | reverse complement strand
TGGTCGAGGTCGTGAATCAGAAATGGCGAACACCGGCGCCGCCGGGCCATCCCGGGACGTCTCACTGCAATCACGGATCGAGCGATGACAGGAAACGGCAGGTCGACCAGGAGCCAGTATCTCATTTTGCGATCGGCTCGAGGCCGCGGAGGATTTGTGCAGATGGGGGCCCTCGTTTCGCTCCTGCTTCTGCTTCCTTCTTCGACGGCCGTGTCCCAGGAACCGGTGCGCCTCGGCGAACCTGACGCGACTGCTGCTGAGCCTCGCGGCTCGATCGACGGGATCCGGGTCCTTCGGGGCGGTGCCCTGCTCGTGGCCGATGGCGCGGAGAGCCGACTGATCCGGTATTCGAACGACCTGGCGACGGCCGCGGTGCTGGGCCGCGAGGGCCAGGGTCCAGACGAGTACCGGCAGCCGGATGGACTCTTCGCACTTCCGGGCGACTCGACGCTCATGACCGATCTCGGCAACGGTCGGATCGCGGTGCTCGGCCCGGATGGCGCGATCGTGCGCACCGAGCCGATTGCACGTGAGGGCGCAGACGGGAGCTTCATGCTGGTGCTGCCCCGGGGGACGGATGCCGAAGGAGGCATCTGGTTCACGACACGAACCGGACCGGGGATGAGATTGGAGGACTCGGCTCAGGTCCGGCGCCTGGATCCGGGAACGGGCGAGATCGAGAGCATTGCGCGTCTCGCTCCCCCTCCGATGAGCCGTTCGACGAGTGGTGGTGGCGATCGCCAGGAGGAGCGTGTCATGCCGATCCCGTTCGGACCCGAAGACGACTGGGCAGTCGGACCGGGCGGCCTGGCCGTCGTCCGAGCGGAGCCATATCGGGTCGACCGGGTTCGTTCCGACGGCGAGGTGGTGCTGGGGCCGGAGATCGATTGGGATCCGGTGAGCGTGAAACGGGCCGACCAGGAAGAATGGCTGGACGCGCTTTCGGGCGGTCTGATGGTCATGGTAACAGAGGAGAACGGCGTCAGGAATACGAACTTCCGTCGAGGCGGCCGACCTTCGGGAATGGACCTCGATTCGTTCGAATGGCCGGATACGAAGCCCGCGTTCGCGCCCCGCAGCACCCGGGTGGACTTCGCCGGTCGGGTGTGGGTTCGCCGGTACGTGCAGGCAGGCGAGCCGCACCTCTACGATGTCATCGGGCCCGACGGACGAGTTGCCGGCCAGGTGGAGTTGCCGCCCGGGCGAAGGCTTCTCGGCTTCGCGCGCGACTACGTCTATCTTTCACGGACCGATGAACTCGACTTCCAATGGCTGGAGAGGTATCCCGAGCCCACGGTTTCCACGGGGAGCTAGTTTCCTCAACCGTTTCCCGGGCCCGCAGACGTCGGTAGCTTTCTCGATCGGAAGGTATTCAGGGAGCCACACTGGACCCCGGTCGACGTATCGCCCGGTCCCGGTCCCGGCCGCGCCGGCGTGCCGTCCAGCCGTGCCTCGAATTCATGCTGCGGAGAACAAATGACGGATCTGGGTCTGTACCTGGAAGATCATCACATCATGCTGCGCGACATGGTTCGCGAATTCGCCGAAGCGGAGATCGCACCAGTCGCCCACGAGTACGACGAGTCCGAGCAGTTCCCATGGGAATCGGGAAAGAAGATGGCCGAGCTCGGTCTGTTCGGAATTCCGTTTCCCGAGGAATACGGCGGGGCCGGAATGGACCTGATCTCTTCGGTGATCGTGTCCGAGGAGCTCGCCCGGGTGGATGCGAGCCACTCGATCATGGTGGGCGCACAGATTTCGCTCGCCGGGACGCCGGTCAATCGGTGGGGAACGGAAGAGCAGAAACGCAAGTACCTGGTTCCCCTGGCCTCCGGCGAGGCACTGGGGGGATTCGGACTCACCGAGCCCGGCTCCGGGTCCGATGCCAGCGGCATGTCTACAATGGCGGAGAACAAGGGCGATCACTATCTGATCAACGGACAGAAGACCTGGATCACCCACGGGGGCGTTGGCGAGATATTTCTTCTGGCGGCGGTGACCGACCCGACCGCCGGCAACCGCGGCGTGAGCGCGTTCCTGGTCACCAAGGAGACCTGTGACCTCGAACGGGCGCGAGAGCTGGGATTCGGGCATTGTGAATCGCTGACTCCCATGCCGGGATTTTCGACCGGCCAGAAGCTGCGGAAGCTCGGATGGAATGCATCCGACACCCGCGAGCTGATCCTCGAGGACGTCGTGGTCCCGGTCGAGAACCTGGTGGGCGAGGTGAACGAGGGCTTCAGAGTATTCCTCGACACGCTCGACGGCGGTCGGATATCCATCGCGGCTCACGCCGTGGGCATAGCCCAGGGCGCACTGGATGCGTCCCTCCGATACACCGGCGAGCGGGAGCAATTCGGCCAGGCGATCAACAAGTTCCAGGGCATTCAGTTCAAGCTCTCCGACATGGCCACGCGCATCCATGCCGCCAGGTTGATGACCTATCACGCCGCCTGGCTCCGCCAGAGTGGCCGGCCGCACAAGAAGGAAGCGTCGATGGCGAAGTTGTTCGCCTCGGAGGCCGCAATGGACGTGACGATCGACGCCGTGCAGCTTCATGGGGGATACGGATACAGCCGCGAGTACCCCGTCGAGCGGATGATGCGCGATGCGAAGATCACCGAGATCGGTGAGGGTACGAGCGAGATTCAACGAATCGTGATCGCGCGCGAACTCCTGAAGTCGCTGCAGGCCTGAACGACGAAGTGGTGTCGGGGCGACGCCGACCGTAAGTTGCGAGACCGGGCCGCGAGCCACTTTCGCCGCGGCCCTTTCGCGTTGAAACCGAGTACGACGAGACTGACCCGCGAGTCAGCGGGGCCTGGATATCTATGCGCAGGGAAATCGTGATCGATGCCGCCGGGACTGAGACCCGGGTGGCGATCGTGGAAGATGGCCGGCTCGTGGAGCTGATGCACGAGCGAGCCGAAGACGAACGGATGGTGGGGGATCTCTACCTCGGAAGGGTGGAGGCCGTACTGCCAGGCATCCAGGCCGCGTTCGTAGACATCGGAACCGAGAAATCGGCCTTCCTGCATGTCTCCGACCTGGCGGAGGAAGTGGACGACGAGAACGGGAACGGCACCGGGCGTCGATCCCGGCGGTATCCGCCCATCCAGGACCAGGTCGAGCGCGGGCAGGAGATTCTCGTCCAGGTCACGAAGGAGCCGATCGGCACCAAGGGCCCGAGGGTGACGTCGCAGATCTCACTGCCCGGCCGATTCATCGTGTTCATACCGGACAGCAGCCACGTGGGAGTAAGCCGGAAGATCGAGGATCGAGAGGAGCGGTCCCGTCTTCGGGCCGTCGCCCGGGAAGCCCTGGGAGGCGGATCGGGCGGGGTGATCGTGCGTACGGTCAGCGAGGAATTGAATCGGAAGACTCTGGCGAAGGAGCTCTCCACCCTCCGGAATACCTGGACCAAGATCCAGCGACGGGAGAAGAGCATGAAGGCCCCGGTTCTGGTTCACCGGGAGGAGGAGCTGACCTCCGGTATCATCCGCGATCTGTTCAGCGAGAAGATCGATCTTCTGACCGTCAACGACCGTCAGCTTCACCACGAGATTCGCTCGTACCTGGGCCAGGTCGGTCCCGAGCTGCTCGATCGCGTCACCTTCTACGAGGGTGAGACGCCGATCTTCGATCACTTCGGAATCGAGGAAGAGATCCGCGCGGCATTCCGCCGACGGGTCGAGTTGAAGTCGGGCGGTCACATCGTGATCGAGCATACCGAGGCGCTGGTCGCGATCGACGTGAACACGGGGAGGTACACGGGCAAGAAGGACCCTGCCAAGACCATTCTCCGGACCAATCTGGATGCTGCAGGCGAGATCGCGCGTCAGCTCCGGCTTCGAGACATCGGCGGGATCATCGTCTGCGACTTCATCGACATGGACGAGAAGGAAGCCCGCGAGAAGGTACTGAACGAAATCAAGAGCCACCTGGGTCGTGACCGGGCACGGACGAAGGTCTTCGGTATCTCTGACCTCGGCCTGCTCGAGATGAGCCGGCAGCGGGTACGGCCCAGCCTCGTGCAGATGATGACGGTTCCATGCACGAGTTGCGACGGCACCGGGCGGGTGCTGGCGCCCGAGACGGTGGTCCGGCGAATCGAGCGTGCCCTGCGCAGGGCGAAGTCGCTGGGGGAGCAGAGGGCGATCACCATGCGTGTCCATCCGGAGGTCGCCCTGTACCTGCTCGAGCAGGAGCCGGAATTCCTTCGCACGACGAGCGCCGAGTGCGGAGTCGATCTGGACGTGCGCGACGACCCCCTGCTCGAGCACGATGAGTATCGCATCCTGGCGGCTCCCGCCGACACGGACGTGACGGCCCGATACGCCGTAACCTGATTGACAGCCGCTGTCTGGAACGGTATTCTTCCGGGCTACGAATCGACGGAAACCAACTGCCGGGAATACGATACGATGTACGCGATTTTCGAGGCGAAGGGAAAGCAGTTCCGCGCGGAACCCGAGATGACGTTGACGGTGCCGACGCTGGATGCGGAACCGGGCGAGACGGTCACGTTCGAACAGGTACTACTGGCAGGTCGCGACGACGAGGTCATCATCGGCCGCCCGTCTCTCGAGGGGGCGTCCGTGAAGACCGAAGTGGTCCGACATGGTCGGGGCCCGAAGATCGTCGTATACAAGATGAAGCGGCGGAAGGGATATCGCCGTAAGCAGGGACACCGCCAGGGCTTCACCGAAATCAGGATTGTCGATATCGATTTCGGAGCCGGGCGCTCCGTGGAACCGCCCAAGGCCGAGGCGCCGAAGACGAAGCCGGCCGAGCCCGCAAAAGCGGAGAAGCCGGCCAAGGCTTCCAGGGCGGAGAAGTCAGTGGAGCCCGCGGAAGCCGAGAGCACGGCTGAGCCGAAGGCGGAGAAGCCTGCGAAAGCGGAGAAGCCGGTCGAACCGACGCCGGAACTCGATGCGACCGACTCCGCGCGGGAATTGGCAGCGGAGGCCGGGATCGATCTCGCTACGATCGAGGGAACAGGTAAGGAAGGTCGAATTCTGAAGTCGGACGTTCAGAAGGCGATCAAGGCACAGGAAGGAAGCTGAACCATGGCGCACAAGAAGGGAGTCGGCTCGAGCCGGAATGGGCGCGACAGCAACCCGAAATACCTCGGTGTGAAGAAATACGGGGGCGAGCGCGTGATCGCCGGAAACATCATCGTACGCCAGCGAGGCACCCGAATTCACCCGGGCCGGAACGTGGGCCGGGGGAACGATGACACCCTGTTCGCGCTGTCGGACGGCGTCGTGACCTTCAGCGACCAGCGCGGCGGACGGAAGATCGTGAGCGTGCTGCCCGCCTGAACCCGCCCGGGTTCAGGCAGGACAGTTTCTGACTGTTTCCGGCACCGCCGGGCCCGGACAAGAGGCCCCGGACCGATCTGCGGATCGGCCGGGGCCTTCGTGCGTCTTTCAGCGACCGAGTTCAGGAGCCCTTGAAATCGGGAGGACGCTTCTCGAGAAATGCCCCCACTCCCTCGTTCTTGTCGTCGGTCGAGAACAGCAGACCGAACCAGGCCCGTTCGAACTTGAGCCCCTCGTCCAACGGCATCCGCCGAGCCGCCAGGACGGTCTCCTTGGCAGCCTGCAGCGCGATCGGTGAGCGGGATGCGATTTGACGCGCGAGTTCGAGCGTGGCCTCTCGCAGTTCGTCGGGGGCGAAAACCTGTTCGACGAGTCCGATCCGGGCAGCCTCCTCGGCTCCGATCAGCGCTCCACTCATGATCAGCCGATTGGCCTGTCCTTCTCCCACGAGGCGAGGAAGACGCTGCGTTCCACCGCCGCCGGGAATGATGCCGAGGTTCACTTCCGGCTGGCCGAGCTTGGCCTTCTCGGAAGCGATCCGAATGTCGCAGGCCATCGCGAGCTCGCAGCCCCCGCCCAGGCAGAAGCCGTTGATCATCGCAATGATCGGTTTGGGGAATGCCTCCATCAGCGAGTAGATGTCCCCGGCCTGCATTGCGCGATACTGCTCCACGGCTCGCGCGTCTTTGAATTCGGCGATGTCGGCGCCCGCGATGAACGCCTTCTCGCCGGCTCCCGTGATCACCACTGCGCGAACCTCGTCATCTGCTGCAAGCTCACGAAACGCCGCGAACAGTGCCTTGCGGACTTCGGAGTTCAGCGCGTTCATCTTCTCCGGTCG
Organism: Gemmatimonadota bacterium; assembly: GCA_023554245.1. Taxonomy (GTDB): domain Bacteria; phylum Gemmatimonadota; class Gemmatimonadetes; order Palauibacterales; family Palauibacteraceae; genus Carthagonibacter; species Carthagonibacter metallireducens. The sequence goes on along the minus strand of JAMJQL010000106.1, from coordinate 13,130 downwards.
GTTGACCGTGAGGAGGGCGATCCTTCCGTCCAGCTTGTCGATCAGCAGTACATCGCTCATGGCGGCTTCCTTGTGATGCGATCAGTCCCAGCGGTAGAAGCCCTCACCGGACTTCTTTCCGAGCTTTCCTTCCTCGACCATGCGCTCCAGCAGCTCGGGCGGGCGGAAGCGATCTCCGCCCAGCTCCCCGTGCAGGTAGCGTGCGATCTCGAGTCGAACGTCGAGACCCACCAGGTCCGTGAGACGCAGTGGGCCCATCGGGTGACGGTATCCAAGTTCCATTGCGAGGTCGATGTCCTCGGCGGAGGCGACCTCCTCCTGCAACATGCGGATTGCCTCGAGACCGAGGGCGACGCCGAGTCGGGAGGATGCGAATCCCGGGCTGTCTCGCACGACGATCGGCTGCTTGCCCAGGTCCATGGCGAATGCGCGGGATCTCTCGACGACTCGCTCCGTCGTCCGGTCTCCCCGCACGACCTCGACCAGTGACATGATGTGGACAGGGTTGAAGAAATGGAGCCCTACGACCCGCTCCGGCCCGGGGAGGGGATCTGCAATGGAGGTGATCGAGAGGGACGAGGTGTTCGAGGCGAGTATCGCTTTCGGAGTGATTCCCGAGGCGGCGCGACGCAGTAGCTCGTGCTTCAGCTCGAGTCGCTCCGGAGCCGCTTCTATGACCATGTCCACGCCCGACACTGCCTCGTCGAGGACTGAAACGGCCCGGATGCGCTCCAGGGCCGCATCCCTTGCAGCCGGCTCCACTTTCCCCAGCTCGACTCCGCGCTGGAGGTTCGACGATATCCGGGCCAGGGCTCCAGCGAGTGCCTCGGGTTCGATATCGAACAGCCGTGTGTCGCGTCCCGCGCTCGCGCAGACCTGCGCAATACCGTGTCCCATGGTGCCGGCTCCGAGTACGGCAACCACTCCGACGGGATCGGGGGCAGGATCGCAGGACATCAGTCGGCGCCCGGGGTTCGACCCGAAAGTCCGTCTTCGAGTCCTCCCGGGGAATCGCCGGGCGGGTAATCCCACGAGATCGGCTTGCGGCGAATGATACCGAAAGCCTCGAATCCCAGTTCTTCTGCGAGCTGATTCGGTTGCGGCTCCAGGGCGCTGGTAAAGAGGCGGACTTCGGTGAGTTCCATCTCGCGGGCCCAACGATAGGCGGCGTCGAGGAGCCTTCGAAGGTGGCCGCGGCCCCGCGCCTCAGGCCGCACGTATGGAGTCTGAAGTCGTCCGAACGAGGGAGGATTGAAGTACGGCACGTTCTTCTCGACGAAGCAGGATATCATCCCGTCCAGGCCGCCATCCGGTCGATCGACGACGAACACGGTGGAGTCAGGACCGCGCACGTGCCGCTCGAACAGTTCGCGCCGCTTCTCGATCGAGTCCGGCGGAATCTTGCGGTAGACGGGGTTGTTCCGATTCCCGCGGATGTAATGCGCCCACATCGCCGTAATCTCGTCCAGATCGTCGGGGGTCGCCTTCCGGACCGTGCAATCACGTTTCATCGTCCAGCTCCGAAGTTCGGTGCTCTCTTCTCGACGAAGGCGCGGGTGCCTTCCATCGCGTCATCCGATCGAAAGCAGCTGTCCTGCGCGTCGGCTTCGTAGTCCAGCATCTCCTCCAGGCTCGAACCGTCGGAGATCCGGATCGCTCGCTTGGCGAGTGCGAGCGGGAGCGCTGGTTTGGCCACCAGTCGCTCAGCCCAGTCCCTGGTCGTAGCCGCCAGCTCGTCGTGCGGTACGACACGATTGAACAGGCCGATTCGTGCGGCATCCTCAGCCCCGATCATCTCTCCGAAGAAGAACAGCTCCGCGGCGCGAGCCCGACCTACGAGGCGCGGCAGCAGCCAGGTTCCGCCCCAGTCGGGGTGAAGGCCGATTCGGTTGAATGTCTGCCCGATCGAGGCACGGTCGGAGGCGATTCTCAGGTCGCAGGCGAGAGCCAGATTGGCGCCTCCTCCCGCGGCGGGACCGTTGACCGACCCGATCACCGGTTTCGGCATCGAAGTGATGGCGCCGATCACCCGCCGACCGGCCGTTACCAGGGCGTTCGCTTCATCGTAGGCCTCTCGATCGAGGAGATCGGCCATGTAGCCCACATCGGCCCCGGTGCAGAAGGCGCGGCCCCGACCGGTCACGATGACGACCCTGACATCCTCTCGCTCCGCCATCTCCTCCAGGGCATCGGCGATCTCGTCGCGCATTGATCCGAAGAACGCGTTCATCTTCTCGGGTCGATTCAGGGTGACCGTCCCTACCCCTCCCGAGACTTCGGAAATGACGTGCGGTTCAGAGCTCATTCGCCGGCCTCCGAGTGCAGGACAGTCGCGATCCCCTGTCCGACGCCAATGCACATCGTCACCAGCCCGGTTCGCGCATCCCGACGTCGCATCTCGTGAACGAGCGAGGTAAGGAGCTTCGCGCCGGTACAGCCGAGCGGGTGTCCCAGGGCGATCGCTCCACCATTCACGTTCACTTTCGCCGGGTCCATGCCGAGCTCCCGCATCACGGGAATGGTCTGGGCGGCGAACGCTTCGTTGAGCTCCACGAGGTCGATTTCCTCCATGGTGAGCCCGGCACGCCGAAGCGCCTTGCGAACCGCGGGCACCGGTCCGATTCCCATGAGATCCGGATCGACGCCCGCGACGGCCGACGCCCCGATCCTCGCGAGCGGCTCGAGGCCGAGCTCGCTCGCTGCGGCGCGGCTGGCGACCAGGAGAGCGGCAGCGCCATCATTGATCCCCGACGCGTTTCCTGCCGTCACCGTGCCGTCGGCCCGGAAGGCAGGACGCAGCCGCGCCAGGCCATCGGCGGTGACCTCGGGTCTCGGATGCTCGTCTCGATCCACCACCACATCTTCACCTTTGCGGCGCGGGACCAGGACGGGAACCAGCTCATCGTCGAACCTGCCGCCGATAATGGCGGCCGCGGCCCTGCGTTGACTCTCCAGCGCGAAGGCATCCTGCTCTGCCCGAGAAACTCCAGCCATCGCGGCGACCCGTTCGGCCGTCTCGCCGAGCGACACCGTCCACTCGGAGTTCATGGCGGGATTCGTGAACCGCCAGCCCACGGTGGTATCGGCTGTCTCGGGGGCGCGGCGCGGGAATCCGGTCTCGGGCTTGAGCATCACCCACGGGGCCCGGGACATGCTCTCGACGCCCCCGGCGACGAACAGATCACCCTCTCCGCAGCGAATAGCGCGCGCCGCCGAGACCACGGCCTCGAGCCCCGATCCGCAGAGCCGATTCACGGTCTGGCCAGCGACCTCTACGGGGATTCCCGCGAGGAGGGACGCCATGCGGGCTATGTTGCGGTTGTCTTCGCCGGCCTGATTGGCGCAGCCTATGACCACATCTTCGATCCGCTCGGCCGGGACGCCCGATCTCTTCACGATCTCCCGGATCACGCCTGCCAGGAGATCATCCGGTCTAACCGTGGCCAGGGCGCCTCCATGCCGACCGACCGGTGTTCGGAGCGCTGCGCAGATGAGAGGATCACGATCGGAGCGCTTCACGTCAGGCTCACCCATATGCTTTTCGTCTGCGTGTACTCTTCGAGCGCCTGGCGCCCTAGATCGCGGCCGAAGCCCGAGGCCTTGAAGCCACCGAATGGCGAGCCCGGGTCATACCGGTTGTACGTGTTCACCCAGACCGTACCCGCTCGAACGCCGGACGCGAAACGGTGCGCCTTGCCCACGTCACGGGTCCAGACGCCCGCGGCCAGACCGTAGTCGGTCTGATTCGCCCGTACGATCGCGTCGTCCATGTCGGTGAACGTCATCGCGGCCAGCACGGGCCCGAAGATCTCTTCGCGGGCGATCTTCATCTCGGGCGTCACGTCGGCGAACAACGTCGCCTCGACGAAGAAACCGCGTCCATCGACGTCGGTAGCGTTGCCGCCGGCAAGGACTTTCGCGCCCTCCGCCCTGCCGGACTCGATGTATTCCAGAACCCGCTCGTGCTGCGCCTTCGATACGAGGGGCCCGAGCCGGGTCTTCGGCTGCATGGGATCACCGACCGTGGTCGCCGTCGCCCGCCCGGCGAGCTTCTCGAGAAACTCGTTACGAATCGGCTCCTCGACGAACAGGCGCGAGCCGGCAGCGCACACCTCGCCCTTCCCGTAGTAGATTCCCGTCGTCACGCCGCGGACCGCCGCTTCGAGATCGGCGTCGGCGAATACCACGTGGGGCGACTTTCCACCCAGCTCGAGCGAGAGCTTCTTCAGGGTTCCTGCCGCCGTCTCCATCACCGTGCGCCCGGTCTCGGTCGAGCCCGTGAAGGCGATCTTGTCCACTCCGGGATGTTCGACCAGGGCCTGGCCGGTGACACGGCCGCGGCCCGGGATCACGTTGAGGATGCCCGGGGGGAATCCGACTTCGAGCGCCAGCTCTCCCAGCAGGAGGGCTGTGAGCGGCGTTTCCTCGGCGGGCTTCAGGATGACGGCATTCCCACACGCGAGTGCCGGGGCCACCTTCCACGAGGCGAGGTTCAGGGGGAAGTTCCAGGGCACGATCGCACCGACCACGCCCAGCGGCTCGCGTCGTGTGTAATTCAGGAACGGGCCGGAAACCGGGATCACGTCTCCCGCGAGCTTGTCGGCCCAACCCGCGAAGTACCTGAGATTCGCAACCACGAACGGTATGTCGATTTTCGAAGACTCGAACAGCGGCTTCCCGTTGTCTCGCGTCTCGGTCTCCGCGATCGCCGGCAGGTTCGCCTCGACCGCATCGGCCAGCTTCCACAGCAGCTCGGCGCGGCGGTGGATGTCGAGATCGCGCCAGTCCGGGTTCTCGAACGCTTCGCGCGCCGAGCGCACGGCGGCGTCGACCTGTTCCGGGCCGGCTTCCTCGATCTCGGCGATCACTTCCTCGGTGGCGGGATTCACCGTCTCGAATCGATCGTGGCCGTCGGCCCACGCGCCGTCGATCAGCAGTTTCGTGCGCAGCTTCATCGTCTGTCGATTCCGGGCTGGAGGGGAGGGACCGCGACGGTCGCCGCGGTCCCGGTTTCCACTGTGATTCACTCGGGGCCACCTTTCGCCCCTCGCGTCGCTACTTTCCGGTGAACTCCGGCTTCCGCTTCTCCACGTAGGCATCGAGGCCTTCCCGCGCGTCCGAACCCTGGAACAGCAGCTGCTGCAGCTCTCGCTCGATGGCGAGGCCCTCGCTGAAGGGAACCTCTACGCCACTGCAGACGGCGCGCTTGATACGGCCCACCGCCCCCGACGCCTTATTCGGCGGCACGAACTGCTTCGCGTATTCCATGACCTGCTCGAAGAAGTCCTCCGACTCGTAAATCTTGTTCACCAGGCCGAGACCGAGCGCCTCCTCGAACTCGAAGGTCGAGCCTTCCGCCATCAGCTCGATCGCCCTCGACTTGCCGAGCAGCCGACCGAGTCGCTGGGTACCGCCGGTCCCCGGGAGCACGCCCAGCGTGACCTCCGGCAGACCGATCTTCCCGCCACCCTGCTTGGCGATCCGCAGGTCGCAAGCGAGCGCGATCTCGAGGCCGCCACCTACGGTGTGTCCGTTGAGCGCGGCGATCACCAGCTTCGGCGTCTGCTCGAGGCGGTTCAACGTCTCGTTGGCATGCAGGCAGAAGTAGTACTTGAAGTATGGATCGGATGTCTGGAGCATCCGGATGTTGGCGCCTGCGCTGAAAAACTTCTCGCCTTCGCCGCGAATCACGATCACGTGAACGGCCTCGTCGAAGCGCGCCTCGATGATCGCATCGTCCAGGTCGCGCATCATCTCGTGCGTGTAGGTATTGGCGGGCGGGTCGTCCATGGTCATCACCGCGACGCCGTCCTGCACCTCGTACCGTATCAGCTTGTCTGCCATCTCGTTCTCATCTCCCGCATCTGGTGGGTCCGTTCTCTCGGCAGCCAAAAAAGCTAGCGGCAGGCAACGGGGAATGACAGTCCGACCCGACTCTTGGGCAGCTTCCGCTACGGGGCTATCATACGGACATGACTAGAGCTTCGAAGGCTGCGGCCGTCCTGTTCCTCTCCGCCGGTATCGCCAGCAGCGCGATCGCAGCGCTGGCCGGGATCTTGAGCGGTGCGACACAGACCGGGCCGGTCATCTACCGGATTCCCGTGCATGGAGCCGTGGAGCTCGGGCTCGCGCCCTTCATTGAGCGAGCTCTCGATGAGGCCGAGGAGACGGGCGCCGAACTCGCCGTGCTGGACATCGACACTCCAGGCGGGAGAGTCGATGCCGCCTGGCAGATCGTCGACGCCGTCCGGGAGTCGGGCATCCCGACCGCCGCCTACGTGAACCGCCGTGCGTTATCCGCCGGAGCGATGATCGCCCTGGCAACGGACCGGCTGTACATGCGTCCCGGTTCGAGCATCGGGGCCGCGACTCCGGTGGATTCGAAGGGAAACCGCGCATCGGAGAAGATGGTCAGCGCAATGCGCGCGGAATTCCGATCGCTCGCCGAGGACCGCCAGCTCGACCCCCGCATAGGCGAAGCAATGGTGGACGAGTCGATCGTGATCGATGGACTCGTGGGGGAAGGCAAGCTTCTCACCCTGACCACGGAGGAAGCGGTCAGAGTCGGAGTCGCGAACGGAACGGTTGAGAGTTGGGACGAGCTGGTGGCCATCGCCGGAGCGCCGAGCGCGCTGACGGTAGTGGCGAGTCCGAACTGGGCCGAGAACCTGGTTCGACTACTGACTCACCCGGCGCTCGCGCCGATGCTTCTCAGCCTCGGATTCCTCGGGCTGCTGGTCGAGATCAAGACGCCGACGTTCGGTCTCGCCGGCGGTGTGGGCCTGCTATGTCTGGCCGCGTTCTTCGGCGCGCGATGGCTCGTGAATCTGGCCGGGATGGAAGAGGTACTTCTGCTGGGCGCAGGTGTAGTGCTGGTGGCCCTCGAGATTCTCGTCGTCCCGGGTATCGGCGTGGCGGGAGTGCTCGGCAGTCTCGCGATTCTGGCGAGCGTAACACTCAGCATGGTCGGAAGCTATCCCACGATGAGCGAAGTGATCGGTGCACTCGGAATCGTAGCGATTTCCATCCTGGCTCTCGGGCTGCTCGCGTTCGGTGTGCTGCGGCACATTCCGCACAGCAGAGGCATGTCCGGAATCTTCCTCAAGCGCTCGACCAGCCGGGAGACCGGTTACCTGTCTGCCCCCGACATGTCGGGTATGGTCGGGGCTTCGGGCATGGCGCTCACCGATCTGAGGCCATCGGGCACGGCCCGCTTCGGGGATGATCGACTGGACGTGGTGACGGAAGGACCGTGGATCGAGGAAGGTACGAAGGTAAAGGTCGTGCGGGCGGGAGTCTCAGGCCTCGTCGTGCGCGAGATCTCTGACGAAGCGGAAGCATAAGGGAACGGGTGAAATGAACGACGCAACGGCAGTTGGCGCGATTCTCATAGCGATCGCGGTCATACTCGGATTCCTCACGATCAGCTGGGCGGTTCCGATCCGTCTGTGGATCGAGGCCATGGCGAGCGGCGTGCACGTCGGGCTCGGAAGCCTGATCGGGATGCGCCTGCGAAAGGTCAGCCCTCCGGCGATCGTGCGTCCGATGATCGCCGCGACCAAGGCGGGGCTGACCCTCGACGTCAACGAGCTGGAAGCGCACTACCTGGCCGGCGGCGACGTCGCCCGGGTGGCGAATGCCCTGATCTCGGCTGACAAGGCGAACATCGACCTGGGGTTCGAACAGGCGGCCGCGATCGATCTCGCGGGCCGCGACGTGTTCGAGGCGGTGCAGGTCTCGGTGAACCCGAAAGTGATCCAGACCCCGAAGGTCGCCGCCATGGCGAAGGATGGCATCCAGCTGATCGCCGTCGCGAGGGTCACGGTGCGGGCGAACATCAACCGGCTGGTCGGAGGGGCGGGGGAGGAGACGATTCTCGCCCGGGTCGGCGAGGGAATCGTCAGCACGATTGGATCGGCCGACTCGCACAAGGCGGTGCTGGAGAATCCCGACAAGATCTCGAAGACAGTTCTCGCGAAGGGGCTCGACAGCGGGACCGCGTTCGAGATCCTCTCGATCGACATCGCCGATGTGGACGTCGGGAAGAACATCGGGGCGGAGCTTCAGATCGATCAGGCCGAGGCCGACAAGCAGATCGCCCAGGCCAAGGCGGAGGAGCGGCGGGCACTGGCCGTGGCGACCGAGCAGGAATACCGCGCCCGGGTCGAGGAGATGCGGGCCGAGGTGATCAAGGCCGAGGCCGAGGTGCCGCTGGCGCTCGCCGAGGCATTCCGGGGAGGCCAGCTCGGCGTGATGGACTACATGCGCTACCGGAATGTCGAGGCCGATACGCGGATGCGCGACGCGATCGCGGGCCCGGTGGACGACAAGGAAGAGCGGGACTGACCCGATGGACCCATTCGTTCTGATCCTGGCGATCATCGTCTTCTCGGTGTTCAAGAACGTGATCCAGGAAGCGAAGAAGAAGGAGGGGAAGAAATCACTTCCCGATGTCTTCGACACGATCGCGGAGCACGACGAGTCGCAGGATCGGGCCCTCGAGGCGCTCCGACGCTGGGAGGCTCGGCAGCGCGCAGGGTCAGCGCCCAGTCCGGAGGCGGCGGGTCCTGAGCAACCCGTTCCCGAATCGATGCGGATCCCGCGCCCCGGTGAGCGTCGCACCGACGTTCGGCTGAAGTCACCGGGCCGGCTGAAGCAGGAGGCGTCGAGGCAACAGCTGTCCTGGCGGGAGTCGGGAGAAGCGAGTGAGCGGTCGGCAACCACCCGGCGGCGGCTTTCGACACCGAAGCCTCAGGCGACCGATGCAGCCGAGCGGACGAGGCGCGAAGCTTACGATTCGATCCGCCAGCTTCTGGACGGCCGAACGAAGCTTCCGGTGCCGATCGAGTCCGAACCGCAGGAACGGCGCGCGCGCAGGGTTCCGGCGCTTCCGCCCGAGACCCGACTCGAGCGGCGCCCCCAGCGCGCTCCGGTGAAGCGTCCCCGGATCCAGGGTACCATCGCGAAACAGCGGGCCGAGATGTCGTCCGACCTCCTAGCTCCCTCTCCGGCGCGCCGCTCCGGGCGGGGCGGTAGCGGAGAGACGCTGGCGGGTTTCGAGCGGCTCGAGCAACGTCCGCCGCTCGAGCGCGCCGTTCTGTATGCGGAACTGTTCGGAAAGCCGGTGGGACTCAGACTTCCATGCGAGGGGATCGGAGACTGACCGTCCCAACGAGCATCCGGCCGTCGTCTGTTTCGGGACGCTCTGTCCCAGACAACTGAAGGATCTTCCGGCCGGGTGGATTCTCCATCTGGCGCCCGGTCACCCCATGTGAAAGATTGTCCCGAGCGGACGCACGGCCGGATCCGACTCGGACCGGCTGCACCGGGACCGCCACCCGAGGAGTGGTCTTGCAGGGCGCCGGCGACACGAAGCAGGAGCGACTGATCGAGACCGGACGCATCGCGGAGCTCTGCGATGCGGCGAGCTCGATGCTCGAAACGCTCGACCTTCCCGAAATCCTCGAAATCGTCACCGTCCAGACGAGGGAACTCTTCGCAGGTGCCGGCGCGAGCGTTCAGACACTCGATCCGTCGGACAACCGGCTCGTCGTCTCTTCCGCCACCGGGTCCCTGGTGACCTCGATGGGACAGCGCTACTCCCCCGAAGGCACGGCAAGCGGAGAGGCGCTGGACCTCGGAGCTCCGGTCATTCTCGATTCCGTACCTGACGAGCCGGCGTTCACCGGTTCGGGCCTGGAGGTGGGGTCGCCCGCCGGGGTCCTGATCGTCCCCCTGCGGGCGCGGGACGGTGGATACGGGACGATCAGCGTCGTGACGGGTGCCGACGAAGTGGACCTGCTGCGGGACGAGGCCCAGCTTCTCGCTTCATTCGGACACCTGGCAGGGCTCGCGATTCAGAACGCGCGAATGTTCGAGGCCGAGACCCTGAGGGCCGAAGCGAGCGACGTGCGCCGGGCGGAGACCGAGGACCAGGTCTCGCTGCTCGAGAGTCTGCACGCTGCCGAAGTCGAGGTGTCCCGGGACCTGGAGCTCGATTCCGTACTCGAAACGGTAACCGAGAAGGCCCGGGAACTCACCGGCGCCGAGTACGGGGCGCTCGGCGTGCTTCACGCCGACGGCGATCGTCTCGAGATGTTCATCACCAGTGGCATGCCGGCCGAGGAGGCCGAGCGGATTTCCTCGATGCCCGTGGGGAAGGGTCTCCTCGGTGCCGTGATCCGCTCCCGTACCGTGATCCGCGTCGAGGACGTGAACGCGGACCCGCGATCGGCAGGCATGCCTTCGGGGCACCCCGACATGCGGTCGTTTCTCGGGGTTCCGATCCAGATCGGCGACCGCGTATTCGGAAACCTCTACCTGACCAACAAGAGCGGGTCCGGGGGCTTCACGGATGGGGACGAAGCGATCGTTTCGATGCTGGCGGCGCACGCGGCCGTTTCGATCGAGAATGCGCGGCAATTCCGGACCCTGCAGCGGCTGCTCGAGGAGCTCAGGGCGACGCAGCAGCAACGGGACCGTTTCTATGCCTTCGTCAACCACGATCTCCGGAATGCCTGCAGTGGAGTGCTGATGTGGTCCGAGAGGTTGCTGAAGCGCACGGATGGAGAGTGCGGTGAGATCGCCGAGAAGATCGGGAGGGGCAGCGAGCACGCCATGCGTCTGGTGCAGGACGTACTCGACCTCGAGAACATCGGCCAGGGACGTCTCGAGACCTGGTCACGGGTGATCGTGGTGAACGATCTGCTGCGGGCTGCCGTGGATGGAATGCGACCCGAGGCCGAAAAGAAGGATCAGAAACTCCAGCTGCGCCGAACTCCGTCCACGCTGCGCGTCGTAGCAGACCCGGACCGGGTCCTTCAGGTGGTGACGAATCTCGTCAGCAACGCCCTCAAGTTCTCGGCCGAAGGAACGACGGTAAACGTCCGCGCGAAGATCGATGCGGAAGGCCCTCCCGCAGGCAGTCCCGCGCCGGAGGCCAGGGCTGAGCGCTGGGTCGCGATCGAGGTGGAAGACCAGGGCCCCGGTATCGAACCCGAGGACCTCGAGCGGATCTTCGGGGAGTGGGTGCGCGCCTCGACCCGTGAACGCAGAGGGATGGGCATCGGCCTCACCTTGTCGCGCCGACTGGCCGAACACATGGGCGGCGCCCTCACCGTGACCTCCAAGGTCGGCAAGGGGTCGATCTTCACGCTCTGGTTGCCGCACGGCCGCGTCCCGGAACAGCGGAGCGGCTGGATCGGCTGACGACCCCCGTCAGCGCAGGGCCACGTGCGCGGGCTCGGGGAGAATCCCCTGCTCCCGGTACCGTTTCAACTTCCGATACAGGGTTCGCCTGCTGATTCCGAGCGCCTCGGCCGCCGAGCTCTGATGCCACTGGGTCTGCTCGAGCATGTCGAGGATGTACTCGCGCTCGAGCCTCTCCAGATCCCACTTCTCCTCGCGTGCCCGGGTGAGGAGATTCCGCTCCGGATCGGGGCGCTGCCCGGGCGGCTCGAAGGGGATCGCGCGGGCCCCGGCGTGCATGATCACGGCGCGCTCGACGAAGTTCTCGAGCTCGCGCACGTTTCCGGGCCAGTCGTAGGCCATCAGGCGGGCCATAGTCTTCGGCGGTATCTCCGGTGGCTCGAGCCCGTTTTCCTCGGCGAAGCGCTGCCGGAAGTGCTGGGCGAGAAGGGGGATGTCGTCCCGGCGTTCCCGCAGCGGCGGCACCCGAATCGGGAAGACGTTCAGCCGGTAGAACAGGTCCTCACGAAATTCGCCGGCCTCGACCAATTCGCCGAGGTCACGATTGGTGGCCGCGATCAACCTGAAGTCCACGGTGATCGGCTCGCGTCCGCCCACCCTCGTCACCTTCCTGTCCTGCAGGACTCGAAGCAGCTTGATCTGAACGCCTTCGGAGACCGTGCTGATCTCGTCGAGAAAGATCGAACCGCCCTGGGCCTCCTCGAACAGGCCCCGCTTCGACTGTACGGCACCGGTGAACGATCCCTTCATGTGCCCGAACAGTTCGGACTCGAGCAGTGTCTCCGGCAACGCAGAGCAGTTGATTGCGACGAAGGGCCGCCGGCTGCGACCCGAAAGGTCGTGAACCGCGCGGGCCACGAGCTCCTTTCCGGTTCCCGTGTCTCCACCGATCAAAACGTTCGCCCGGGTCGGAGCGACTCGCTCGATCAGTCCGAATACGCGCTGCATCGCCTGCGACTTTCCGACGAGGTAGGAGCGAACCCCGGCGCTCGACTGGCTGCGGAGCTGAGCGACCTCACGCTTCAGCTCCAGCTCCTCCATGGCGCGCGTCAGGACGTGGAGCAGCTCCTCGGTGCGGAACGGCTTCTTGATGAAGTCCACGGCACCGAGCTTCATTGCTTCGACCGCGCTGTCGATCGAGCCGAACGCCGTCATGACGATGAACTGGGCGTCAGTCTGCAGAGCCGGACCGGCGCCCAAGACATTGAGCCCGTGCATCCCCGGCAGATTCAGGTCCAGAAGCACGAGGTCGTACAGCTGCGAGTCCAGCTGCCGGAGTCCTTCCTCGCCCGTACGGACCGCCTCTACCCGGTATCCGTTCTCGGCCAGCACCTCCAGCAGGAGGTCGCGGACGTTCTCTTCATCCTCGACGACCAGGACCCTGGGAGATACGTCGCCCTTCGGTTTGTCGTCCCGCATGTTCACTCCACGACTGTTCGGAAGCGGAAGGCGCAATCTGCCCCGAGCGCGATCCGCGCACGCACGGCGTCCCGCCGCTCCCCTGCGTGATCTGTGCCAGAACGGCCCAGCGTCTGAACGACCCGGTTCACACCCCGCATGATGCTGGCTTGACCTTACTTTACGGGGATCCGGAGGTGTCGTGATCCCGGACGGCCCCGTGAACCGCCGCGGAAACAATGTCCCACCGCGACCCCATATGTGTCAATGTGGCACAGGGTGGGACGAAGGTGGAATGCAGCAGGGGATCCCGACCGGTTGACTCAGTCGCGGAACGGAGAGGGAGGCCTCGGTCTGTCGGGGTCGGGCGCGCGATCGAACAGTCGCTGGAGCTCCTCGTTGCTGAGCTCGAACGGGTCCTCCTGCCACGAGGGCGCCCGGGCTCTCCTGGCGCGTGCATCGTTGCCCGGCAGCGGTTCGAACTCCCACTCCGCCCGGGAGAGCGGCTTGACCTGCCAGGGGCG
>JAMJQL010000105.1 GCA_023554245.1 Gemmatimonadota bacterium | reverse complement strand
AGCGGGGCTGCCCAATGATGCGTCCGAGTCGATCGAGCGTGCACTCGAGCTCGAGCCCGGGTCGGGCGAAGCGTGGCGGGTGGCCGGAAACGTCCGTCTGGAGCTCGACCGGGAGAACGAAGCGCTCGACGCCTACCGGCGGGCGATCGCGATCGATCCCGACGACGCGTGGGCGATGAACAACCTCGGCCTGGTCCTGATCCGCCAGGGTCGCTGGGACGAGGCGCTCGGCCCGCTGGCCCGCGCCACGGAGCTGAAGCCCGGTGTGGCCGTGTTCCAGAACAACCTCGGCGCCGCGCTCGAGCGGACCGGCTATCTCGCCGAGGCCGAAAAGGCGTTCCGCGCCGCCGTCGCCTCGGAGGGCGGAAGCGCCAAGGCGGCGGAAAGCCTGGCCCGCGTCGAGGCTCGGACCGTCGGTCGGGACGCGCCCGATGCCGACCTGACCGGCCTCGCGGCGGCATTCGTGAAAGAGGTCGAGGGCTGGCGCTCGAGCCTGCTGGCGGTCGTAGCCCCGGTCGGAGGCGAAGGAAGTTGAGCCGCGAGCTGCACGCGACCGAGCGATCGACGCAGCAGGCGCGCTGCTGATGGAATGAGAGGGGCGGAGCCGCGAGGCCCGCCCCTCTCTTCATCCGGTGGTCAGTAATCCACCGGCCGCAGGTACCACTCGCCGATCGTGGTGGCCGAGAGCATGGCCACCGTCGGCAGATTCCGCTTCCAGTGCGTCCCATCCAGCCGGCCCTGCACACGCGCCACGGCATCCGCGTCGAATCCCGCCGACACGATCCACTCCGCCGACCGACCCGTGATCAGGTGGTAGAGAATCAGGTCGGCGGTACCGTAGGAAACGCCGAGATCGGCCTCGTCGGTCTGACCGAGTACGAGATCGGCCGTCGCCGGCTTCTCCACGACCTCGTCCGGGAGACCGAGATGTCTCGCCAGCGCCCAGACCTGCGACTTGAACAGGTCGCCGAGCGGGTTGATCGGGGGCGAGTCGTCGGCGTGCCAGGTGAAGTAGCCGAGCAGCCGCTCGGACTTGTTGCCGGTGCCGACCGGTAGCGCGTGAAGCTTCGCGGCTTGATCGAACAGCACGATCATCCGCTGGCGGGCCATGACGTTGCCGCGGCGGGTGACGTCGGCGTCCGGTTCGTGCTCGGCCAGGTAGCCGTCCGCCGCGGCTGAGATGTCGATGGTCCGGGCATGGATACTCAGCTGATCGGCCACGAGCGCGGCGTGTTCCGCGCTCTCCGGGTTGGAGGTGCGGTACGGCATGAGAAACGCGTGCACGTTCTCCGGGCCGAGCGCCCGCGCGCAGAGCGCGGTGGTGACCGCCGAATCCACACCGCCCGACAGACCGACTACGGCTCGCTCGAAGCCCCGACGGCGAACCATCTCGTCCTGCAGGAATCGGACGAGCCATTCCTCCACGAGCCCCTCATCGATCGCCAGGAGCTCGGGATCCCGGGCCCGGGACGTGGCGACGGCCCGGTCGGGCGCGACGAGCGTGGTCTCGGGGGGTACGAAGTCGGCCTCCGGACAGTCGTCGGGCCGATCGCCGTCTTCGCGCGAGGCGATCAACAGGGGGAGCGCCCGCTCGAGGTCCGACAGCATCGGCTGGTCGGCGCGTGCGGCGGTAATTTCTCCCAGGTCCAGCTCCACGAGCTGCAGCGCTTCCTCCCAGAGCGGGCCGCGCCACAGGACGTCGCCCCGCGGACCGCAGGCCACCGAACCTCCGGCGAATCCCTTGCCTCCTTCGAAACCGAGCAGCTGGGATACGGCGACCGCCACGCCGTGCTCCTCGGCGGCGGCCCGCGCGAGCCGCTCCCACCGCTCCACGTTGGCGGGACGTCCGGGCCCGGGCTCCACGCCGCGTGCCGGGGATGCACTGCTGACGATCAGGGCCTGGGCCCCGTCCAGCGCGGCGAGCATCGGCGACACCGAGTGGAACATGTCCTCGCAGATCAGCATCGCCGCCCGGCCCCAGCGGGTGTCGAAGGCGTGAATCGCCCGCCCGGCCTCGACGAAGCGCTCCTCCTGGAACACGCCATAGGTGGGCAGGAAAACCTTACGGTGGACGTGGACCAGGCGCGGTTCGGAATCGAGTTCGGCGTACAGGGTCGAATTGTAGATCCTGTGCTCGAACTCCTCGAAGAAACCGATCGCGATGTCCACGGGCCGGTCGGGCCCCGGCGCCTCGCGGTATCGTTCGGCGAGCTCCGAGAGAAGGGCGTTCGCACCCACGGCATGCTCGCGGACGCCCCCTTCGAGGAAGTAGCCGGTGAGGGCCGTCTCTGGGAACACCACCACGTCGGGCGGCGTGTCGAGGGCCTTTACCGCGGCCATGACTTCGCCGAACCGATCCAGGGTTCGCGGAAGGTCGCCCTTGTCGGGACGAAACTGGGAAATGGCGATTCGGAGAAGCATGGGCGCCCGCGTCTCGGGTGTGCGGAGTTGACCGCCCGGAACGTCCGCCGCGGCGCCCCGTCTGTCAACCGGGCGGCCTCTCCCGTACTCTGGTGCGATGCAAAGGGAACGGAACGGGCCGGAGGGGCGAATTGTCGGGTGATGCGATCGCGATCGGTGTTGCAGCCCTGCTGCTCGCAGGCCTGCCGCTGCTCACCGCGCGGGGCGGCCTGACCGAAGAGCAGCTGGACGATGTTCGCGATGCACGCACATCGGTGTATCTCTCGGCTGCGATATCGCTGCTCTTCTTCTCGGGAATCGTCTACCTCGTAGCGCTCTGGCGAGACGTGCCTCCCGAAGTCACGGGCTGGACGGTCGGCGCTCCCGCACCCGCCTTCGCCTGGGCCGCCGCAACGGCCGCTGCGGGGCTGGCCGTGATCTGGCTGGTGGTCCGGATCGGGACACGCCTCGGGCTCTCGGAGAGCCTCGTGTCGCTGGCTCTGATGCCCCGGAACGGACGGGAGATCGCGGGGTTCTTGCTGCTGGCCGCGGTCGCTGCGATCGGCGAGGAGTACCTGTTTCGGGGATATGCCCAGGGGGTGCTGACGGAGGTATTCGGATCGCCGTGGCCGGCGGTCGCGATCACCTCCATTTCGTTCGGCGTGTCGCACGGATATCAGAAGTTGATCGGAATCGTGCGCGCGACGCTCCTCGGATTCCTTCTGGCGATCCCGGTCGTGCGCACGGGAAGCCTGTTCCCGGCCATCGTAGCGCATTTCTGGATCAACGCGGCCATCGGCATCGGTGGCTGGAAATTCCTCTACCCGGAGGGAATGCTTCGCTCCGGCAACGCGGACGCGACGAACCGACCATGAAACAGATGATCAGGTACTTTCGGCTTGCCGCTGTCACGGCGATCGCCTTCGCGACGACGCCGGCATTCGCACAGGATGGGCCCTCGCTCGATCCCACGGGTCTTCTCCGCACCGGGCTCCGGCTGGAGTCCTCGGACACGGGAGGTCGGGACGGATTCGCACTGTACGATGCCCGTCTCGGCGCGACGGGACGGATCGGTATCGTGTTCGACTACGTGGCGGGCGTGGAAATCGACACCCGGGAGGAGAACCTGCGCCTGCTGGATGCCGCACTCAGTGTGCCGCTTCGCGACGAGTTTCTGCGACTGGAGCTGGGACTGGCGCGATCTCGCTTCGGCGGCGAAGCGCTGGTCGACAAGGGCGAGATCCCGTTCGTCGAGCGCTTTCAGGGCTCTCTCGCTCTGGCGCCGGGTCGTCAGCTCGGGCTGGGGCTTAGAGGATCGGCGCTCGAGGGTCGCCTCAATTACGCCGGCGGGATCTACAACGGCAACGGACCCTCCTGGGAGAACGACGGAGACGGATTCCTCTGGACCGCGCGCGCCGGTTGGAATTCGGTGGGCGAGGTGGAGTTCTTCGAGGACTTCGTCTGGGAGATCGCGGCGAGCGTGGCGTTCTCGGAAGACAGCGCTCTGCTGGCGCTTCCCCTGTCGTTGCCCGAGGAGGGCGTCAGCCGGCCGGTCCCGATGCTGACCGAGTTCACCGGCGATCGCGTGGTCTGGGGCGGAAATGCGCGGGTGGCATGGCGGGAGTTCGCCGTGGCGGGTGAGTACCTCCGCACGGACTTCAGCCCGACTTCGGGGAGTGACCTGAGCTCGGAAGGTTGGTACGCACAGGGCTCCTACACGTTGTGGGCGGCAGCGGAGCTCCTGGCCCGCTACGACAGCTTTCGCACGGCGGGCGGTGCGGTCAGCCCGGGAGACGAGACCACGAAGTTCCTCGTTCTCGGAATCAACGTGCTGCCCGGCCTTTACGGACGGCTGGGCCTGCAGTACGCGTTCGGCCTGGACGGGACGCTAGCGGGGCAGGAGATGGCGCTCGACAGGACCAACGTCGGTCCGCGCCTGGCGGACGGGCAGTTCCTGCTGAACCTGCAGGTAGGCTTCTAACTGACGGGAGAGCCTCCGGTCAGTCGGCCGGCTTCGCCTCCGGCGCACCCGCGTGCCGCACGGTGATTCCCTCGACCATGAACACCACGTCCTCGGCGATGTTGGTGGCCAGGTCCGCGATCCGCTCCAGGTTGCGGCTGATCAGGATCACCTGCAGGCAGGCCGAGATGTTGGCTTCCAGCATGTGCGTGAGCATCACCCGGAACACAGATTCGTGCAGCCCGTCCACCCGGTCGTCCCGGGCCCTGACGTTCTGCGCTTCCTCCGCGTTCCGGTGCACCAGTGCCTCCATCGCGTCGCGCAGCATTTCCAGCGCGATGCGGCTCATCTCGGCGACCTCGGGCGGCATGGCGGGCGGTTGGACGGATTTCTGCAGACGCTCGGCTGCCTCGGCGATGTTCACTGCGTGGTCGCCGATCCGCTCGAGGTCGGAGTTGATCTTGAGGATCGTGACCAGCAGACGAAGATCCGAGGCCATCGGCTGATGAAGTGCGAGAAGCTCGATGCACTCCTCCTCGATTCCGACTTCTTCGGCATCGATCGCCCTGTCGGCCATGCGGATCGCGTCGACGGAGCCGTCGGAGGTCAGTGCGTAACTGACGGCCTCTTCCACCAGCTTCTGGACGGAGTAGGACATCTCGAGAAGGCGTCCCTCGAGACGTTCCAGTCGTTCCTGGAAAACCTTGTGCGACATCCGAGCTCCTGGTGTTGCGAAGACGGGGCCCCGTGGGCCGCGTCGCTCAGCCGAACCTGCCGGTAATGTACTGCTCGGTCCGTTCCTCGGCCGGGTTGGTGAACAGCTTCTCCGTGTCGTCGTATTCGACGAGCTCCCCGATGTAGAGAAACGCCGTGTAATCGCTGACCCGCGCCGCCTGCTGCATGTTGTGGGTCACGATCACGATCGTGTACTCCCGCTTCAGCTCGCCGATCAGGTCCTCGATCTTGCTGGTCGCGATCGGATCGAGGGCGCTGGCCGGCTCGTCCATCAGCAGGATCTCCGGCTCGACCGCGAGCGCCCGCGCGATGCAGAGTCGTTGCTGCTGCCCCCCGGAGAGTCCGAGGGCGCTGTCCTGCAGGCGATCCTTGACCTCGTCCCACAGGGCTGCCGAGCGGAGAGACTTCTCCACCTGCTCGTCGAGGTCGCCCTGGTAGCCGTTGATCCGCAGTCCGAACGCGATGTTCTCGTAGATCGTCTTCGGGAACGGATTGGGTTTCTGGAACACCATCCCGATTCGCCGACGGACCTCCACCGGATCGATCTCCGGATCGTAGAGGTTGGCGCCATGGAAGAGCACCTCTCCCTCCACGCGGGCCACGGGAATCAGGTCGTTCATCCGGTTGAAACAGCGGAGCAGCGTGCTCTTTCCGCAGCCCGAAGGACCGATGAAAGCGACCACGCGGTTCCGCGGCACCGAGAGCGAGATCGTCTTGACCGCCTGGCTGTCGCCGTAGAATACGCTCAGGTCCCGCGTTTCGAGCGCCGCCTGTCCCTTGATCTCCACTCAGATCCTCTTCTGGTACCGGTTGCGCAGGAAGATCGCCGTCGCGTTCATCGCCAGCAACAGGACGAGCAGCACGATGATCGCGGCGGCCGCGAGCTCGTGGAACTCCGCCTGCGGCTTCGCCGTCCAGTTGAAGATCTGGATCGGGAGCACCGTGAACGGATCCATCGGGCTCCGGGGCGGGAAGGCGATGAAGGTCAGCGCGCCGATCATGATCAGAGGCGCGGTTTCTCCAATCGCACGCGACAGGGAAAGAATCGTCCCGGTGAGAATGCCCGGAAGCGCCACCGGGAACACGTGATACCTGATCGTCTGCCACTTCGTGGCGCCTACCCCGTACGAGGCCTCGCGCAGGGAGGTCGGCACGGCCTTGATCGCCTCCTGGGAGGCGATGATGATCACCGGGAGAATCAACAGCGCCAGTGTCAGGGCCCCGGCGATCACGCTGCGTCCGAGCGCGAAGTACCGCACGAAGATCGCGAGGCCCAGAATGCCGTACACGATCGACGGCACACCGGCGAGATTCGCGATGTTGGTCTGCAGGATTCTCGTGAACCAGTTCTTCGGGGCGTATTCCTCGAGGTAGATCGCGGCGCCTACACCCGTGGGGAAGCTGACCAGCGCCGTCAGGCCCATCATCCACAGGGTGCCGAGAATCGCCGACTTGATCCCGGCCCGCTCGGGGATTCGGGAGGGGTAGCGGGTCAGGAAATCGACCGACAGCCAGTGCCAGCCGTCACGGAGAACGTCGAACAGCAGGAGCAACAGCATCAGGATGCTGAATGCGATCGAGGCGAGGCATATCGCTTTGAATATCGCCCCCGCACGCCTCCGTCGGCCGTCTGCCGGGCGGAATCGGTCGCCGTTCACTCGTACACCTCCCGGAACTTCCTGGTGACCCGCTGCGAGAGCAGGTTCATGCCGAGCGTGATCAGGAACAGCACGAGGCCCACGGCGAAGATCGTCGAGTACTCCAGCGTCCCGTGCGGCGTCTCTCCGAGACTGATCTGCACGATGTAGGCGGTCATCGTCTGGACGCTCTCGAGCAGGTTGAGCGTCATTTTCGGGGTGGCGCCGGCCGCCAGCGTGACCGCCATCGTCTCACCGATCGCCCGCGAGATGGCGAGGATGAATGAGGCGACGATCCCGGAGAGGGCGGCCGGGACGACGACTTTCGTCGATACCTCGAACTTGGTCGCGCCGAGCCCGTATGCAGCCTCCCGCAACGACTGCGGAACCGCGTTCAGAGCATCTTCGGACAGGGAAGCCACCATCGGGATGATCATGATGCCCACCACGATCGCCCCGCTGGCCGCGTTGAAGATTCCGGTCTCCGGAAAGACCGCACGGATGATCGGGGTCACGAAGGTCAGCGCGAAGTAGCCGTATACGACCGTCGGAATCCCGGCCAGCACTTCGAGTACCGGCTTGATCACGCCGCGCACCTTCAGCGACGCGTACTCGCTGAGATAGATCGCCGAGGTCAGTCCGATCGGGAGGGCGATCACCATCGCTCCCAGCGCGATCAGCAGGGTGCCGTTGAGCAGCGGCAGAATTCCGAAGTGTTGATCGGCGAACAACGGAGACCACCGGGTGCCGGTCAGGAACTCCAGCAGCGGCACCTCACGGAAGAAACCGGCGGACTCGGTCACGAGCACCACCACGATTCCCACGGTGGTGAGGATAGATACGAGTCCGCAGAGGAAGAGTCCTACGGCGATCAGGCGCTCGCCCCAGCGTCGCCCGGCGCGGTGGGTCATGTCGGGGCTTTGTCCCGGAGGAGCGGGCGTGATTCCCGCTCCTCCGGGAGTGTGGTCATTCACTTGCAGGTCATCCGTTCTGGCTCAGTTTTCGACGAGCAGGCCGGCCAGCTCGGCGTAGCGCTCCGCGGACAACGGTACGTATCCGACCTCCGGGACCAGGGTCGTCGCGTTGCCGAGATAGAAGTCGATGAACGCGCGCACCTGCGGCTTCGCGAGCGCCTGCGCCTTGGTGTAGATGTACATCGGGCGGGACAGGGGCGCGTACCGGCCGCTTTCGATCGACTCCCGGGAGGGAAGCACGCATCCATCGCCGTTGTCCACCGCGACAGCGGAGATCACGTCGGCGCTCTCCTCGTAATAGGCGAATCCGAAGTAGCCGAGGGATCCACCGTCACCCTGCACGCCGACTACCAGGACGTTGTCGTCGGCGCTGGCCGTGTAGTCGTCCCGGCTCGCGTCTTCCTCGCCGACGATCGCCTCGGTGAAGTAGTCGAATGTGCCCGAGTCGGTGTCGGGGCCGTAGAGCTTGATCTCCTCGTCGGGCCAGGTCGGGCGCACCTCGTTCCAGCGCGTGATGCTGCTCCCCGGCTGCCAGATCCGCTTCAGCTCATCCACCGTCATGCAGGCGGCCCAGTCGTTCGCCGGATTCCGGACGACCGTCAGGCCGTCCATGGAGACCGGAATCTCGATCGGCTCGATGCCGTTCTCCCGGCAGAGCTCGATTTCGGTTTCCTTGATCTCTCGGGACGCGTCGCTGATGTCGGTCTCTCCGCCGCAGAACTTCTTGAATCCGCCGCCCGTCCCTGAAATGCCTACCGTTACACGTACGCCGGGGTTCGCGATCTGGAACTCCTCGGCCATCGCTTCCGAGATCGGGAAGACGGTGGAGGAGCCGTCGATCGTGACCATGCCGGTCAGTCCGCCATCCTCGCGCGCGGCCTGTTCGCTTCCACCGCAGGCCGCGAGCGGAAGAATGAGTATCAGGACCGCGCCGAGCGCGCGGAGCTGTAGCGCTTTGTACCTCGTGTTCATTGCCTCGCCTCGATCAGAAGTGGAACTGCAACTGCGCCTTGAACGAATTCTCGCCCCGGATCCCGCTCTCTTCCCAGCTGGCGAAGTCCCAGCTGAGGACGAGCCGGTTCCGCTTGTAAAAGTACAGGTTCAGGCCGGGAGTATAGCCCCAGCCGCCGTCATCGCTGATATCCGTGTTCGGGTCGCCATAGGTGATCCGGAATACGGGCTCCACGCCCTCGATTCCCAGGAAGTCCGCGCCGAAGTACCACATTCCGACGGCCTGCCAGGTCTGGAAGCTGGCGAAGTCGTCGCCGGCCGGAAGATCGATGGACTGTCCGCCGGGGTTCTGCGTCGGATTGTCGCCGAACACGTAGCTCGCGATCACGTGCGGTCCGCCATAGAAGTCGCCCAGTCGCCCGAACAGCTCGAAGTCGTAGTAGTACTCGGTCTGCAGCCCCTCCGACTCCGTCTCGTACCCTTCGTCCGTCGCCGCCGCGGCTCCCCCGAGCTTGAGCGGAAGGTCGCCCACGTCCAGCTTGAACTGCACCCGCCCCATGAACTGCTTCTCGCTGTTCGAATCCTGAAACCGGAAATCCGAGTCGCCCGTGAACACGCCGGCCCAGTAGGTGAACAGCCCGTCGTCCGTGGAACCGTTGAGCTCGAGACCGATGTCCCGATCGCTCAGGTTGAAGAGCACGGTTCCCGCGGTGAGCGACGGCGCGACGAAGTTCTCCAGCCCACGGATCGCAATCGTTCGCTCGACGGTCGGAGACTGCGTCGATGAGATCAGGAAGAACTCGTCGAACGGACGCTTGAAGTGCCCGGCCTTGAGCCTCGCCAGCTTCGAGAAGGTGAACCGTCCCCAGGCATCCTTGAGTCCCAGCTGCGTGACCTTGTTGTAGTCCGGCTGGATTCGAAAATCGATGTTCTCGCCGATCTTCCCGGTGACCGTCAGCCGAACACGCCGCAAAAACAGGTCGGTCGAGGGGACCTGCTCCCCGCACTTCGAATCCGCGGCGACCGGAAACTCGTCGCAACTGCTGGTTCCGGCCTGAAGCTGGATCCGTCCGTTGAACTTCAAGCTCACGGCACCGGTCTCGAATTCCTGTGCCGAGAGGTCCGCCGGAACTCCCAGCACGAGAACGGACAGTACCGCTGCCATTCCGAACTTCGAACGCTTCATCACGTCGTGACCTCCGCTCGGTAGGATAGAGGAGGTTCGCCGATCGATTCGCCGGTCGCGCACATGGAACGCGAGTGCAGGGTACCGGCGCCGGCCGCTCCGCGCGGGGGCGGATGCCTCTCGGCCGATCCACGTCGATCTCGAACGACGCAGAGTGAAGCTCTACCGTCAAGTTCCTGTATCGGATTTGTAACGGAATCGTAACATTGCCGCGGAAGTTGACCTTGGGTTCCGCGTCAGCGGAGGCTGTGTCGAAAGCCGGTCCGCTCCAGGTCCGGATCCGTGAACAGGTCATCATCTTCACAGCCCGCCGGCGCTGGAGCGGGCTGCAGAGTTCGGTCGACGTGGGGGGATGGGGCGGCCGCCACGGAGGCACGCGACGACCGCCCTGGAGGGAACCTCGCGCGACTCCGCCCTTCCGTCCCGGAACGCGGATTCGCTGCAGATGCATGCATGTATTCGGACATTTCTCTGAACAGTGCGTCGAGACGCCGAGGGGGCCGCTTTCGACGTCGCTCTCCGGCCTGCGCCGGCACGTTTACAGGAGGAGAATGCGTGGAGTGTGTGTAGCTTCCACCAACGGAGTGTAACGGCTGTGCAACGGAGTCGACTTCGGCGGTCCCGCGCAGTCGCTCGTCGTCGGCCTCAGGAGGTCGGGTGGGATCCTGGAATCACGAACCATGCTCTCGTGCCTTCACCGAGAGCGCTGTCGATGCCGACTTCCCCGCCATGAGCGGCGACGAGGTGTTTGACGATCGAGAGGCCAAGTCCCGTCCCTCCGGCTTCCCTTGATCGAGCGGCGTCCACCCGATAGAACCGCTCGAACACACGCTCCAGTTGGGCGGAAGGGATTCCAGGTCCCTCGTCGGCGACTTCGAAGCGGACTCCGGAGTCGTCCGGTCCGGCGGTGAGGCGAATGGGAGAGGCGTCGGGAGCATACCGGACGGCATTGTCCAGGAGGTTGGACAGAACCTGAAACAGGGCCTCCCGGTCCGCCCGGACCTTCAGGTCCTCCGGCAGGTCCGGCTCGAGCCGTATGCCACGACGTTCCGCCCCTGACTGCAACGATGCCCACGCATCGTCGATGAGCGGTCGCACTCGAAGCTCCTCGATCTCGGGGCGCCAGGCGCCGGACTCGATACGTGCCAGGTCGAGCAGGTCATCCACGAGGTGCTGCATCCGATCAGTGTTGGCCAGGATCCGGCCGGCGAAGTCCCGGGTCGTGTCGGGATCGACACCCGAGTCCGCGAGCGCCTCGGCGAATCCGCGCATGCTGGTGAGGGGAGTTTTCAGCTCATGCGAGACGTTCGCGACGAAATCCCGCCTGACCCCCTCCAGCTGACGCGTCCGCGTCAGGTCGCGAATGACCACCAGCGCCCCGGACTTCAGCGGAAGTGCGGAGAGCAGAACGGTGCGATTCCCGAGGTCCGTCTCGTGGTTCGCCGCGGTGCCCTGAAGCGCGCTGTCGACCGCGACCCGGTTTTCGGGATCCCGAAACAGGGAAGCGAGTCGCTGACCGGATAGCTCACTGCGCCCGACCCAGGTTTCGAAGGCCCGGTTGACGCGCTGGATCTGTCCTTCCCGATCGATCACGGCCAGCCCGTCGTCGAGCCGGTCGAAGACAGTGGAAAGCTCGGAGCGCTCCGACTCCAGCTTCTCGACTCGCTCTCCCAGCCGCAGGGCCATCTCGTCTATCGAGTGACCGAGAGCGCCCGCGGCGCCACCGCCCTGTCCGCCGATTCGAGTCGAGAGATCCCCCTCTCCGATCCTGTCGAGGGCCGTGCGCAGTTTCTCGAGAGGTGTCGTTCTCAGGCGGTGAACCATACCGGCGAGAAGCATGGCGAGCACGAATGCCAGAAGCGCGGTCGCGGCCGCGACCTGCCGGGTCCGGCCGAGAAACGCGGTGGTCTCGCTCTCCGGCTGGGCCAGTCGCACGACACCGCGGGAATGTGGAACGGCCACGTACAGGAGCCGGAGAGCGATCGTACCACTGGCCCGCAGATCCGAGCCTTCCCGGCCCTCGAGTGCGGCGGCTACTTCAGGTCGGTCCGCATGGTTCTCGATGGTCGGAAGTCGCGAAGCCTCCACTTCGCTGTCCCCCAGAACGTTGCCGTCCCTGTCGATCAGGGTCACTCGCACACCGGCCACCTCCCCCAGCAGGTCCGCGATCGAGTCGGAAAAGGGCTGCTGGGCGAGATCCTCCCCTACCAGGTAGGCGGTTCGTGAGAGTTGACGGATCTCGCGTTCCAGCAGCTGGGGTTTCAACTCGAGCGCCGTCCAGAGAAGAAACAGGCCGAAGGGAATGGTCAGAGCGAGCAGAAGCAGGACGAAGGTGCGCCGCGTGGACATCAGCCCTCCGACTCGGGTACGCGAAACCTGTAGCCCACGCCTCGCACGGTCTCCAGCAACTCTCCGGCGTCACCGAGCTTCGATCGCAGCCGGGCTACGTGCATGTCCACCGTTCGCGTCTCGATCTGGGCGTTCGTCTGCCAGGCCGCCTGGAGAAGCTGACGTCGGGTCTGAACCCGCCCGCGTCTCTCGAGGAATACCTCGAGCAGCCGGTACTCCAGCGGCGTGAGGTCGATCTCCACGCCGTCGGAAAACGCCCGGTGGGCGTCACGTTCCAGCTCGACGGAACCGACCTTCAGGCGTCGCGACTGGGTCACCGGCTCGGCATAGGTACGACGCAGGAGCGCCCGGACACGAAACACCAGCTCCTGGGGGCTGAACGGCTTGGTTACGTAGTCGTCGGCTCCGAACTCGAACCCACGGAGCCGTTCCTCCTCCTCCCGACGGGCGGTCAGCAGGATCACGGGAATCGACGCCGTCGCTTCGTTCTGCCGGAGTCGCTTGAGCACCTCGTAGCCGTCGATACCGGGCAGCATAAGGTCGAGGATTACGAGGTCGGGACGCTCCTCGGCGGCGGTCGCGATCGCCGACTGGCCGTTAACGGCGGTGCTGACTCGGAATCCCTCCTTGCTCAGCTGATAAACCAGAATGCTGAGGATATCGGGCTCGTCGTCAACGACCAGGAGTCGGGCGTCGCTCACTTGTCGCCCTCCCGAATCGAAAGGAGCAGCTGGCGCAGCATCGAAGCCGGCAGGTCCTGGGCTCGATCGAGGACGTCCCGCTCGTTCTCCTCCACGAGGATCGCGTCCGTGTCGTAACGCTCCTCGTCACTTCGGAAGGAGATCCGTCCCCGACAGAGGTCGGTCGAAGTGCGTTCGACGATCACCCAGAGCTGCCAGCTGTCCTCGCCGTCGACCAGAGATCCGAGTTCCACCTCCCGGGCAGCGGCGTCGAAAATGTGCAGCTGAGGGGGATCGAGGTCCGAGCGGGAATCGCCGTCGTTCATCCGTCCTCCGCTCCAGGATCGTCGTCACCGGACTCCATGGCGTCCTGCCAGAGGCCCAGCAGCATGGGCTCGAAGCGCTCGGGGTGACGCCGGTACTCGTCGGCCCAGCTTTCGAAGTCGGGCAGAGGTACGCTTTCCCTCAGGCGTCCAGTCACGAGCCGCATCTTGGATTGGAAACCCAGAGATGCCACATCCTCACCCGCCTCACCGGCGGCCTCCTCCAGGATACGGTAGGTCTGCTCGTCGGAGAGCGAGAGGAACACCTCGGACAATCGTGCGGAGCAGTATTCCAGGTACTTGGCACGCAACTCGCCGTCCGAAGGCCTGCCGGGAGCAGGTCTCCCGATGCCGTTCCTGTCCTCCGGATCATGTGCCAACTGGGATCCCATCTGTCGGATCGACTCATCTCGCACCGGCCCGAGGGGGGCCGAGGGCTCCGCCTGCGGATGTAGCGGAGGGCCGTTACAGCGTCAAGCCATACGTTCGGTCGGGTGCGGGTCCGGGGATGGGGGTACAGTCAGTGAGCGACGGAGTTCATGAAACACGGCCCGCCGCGCCAGGCCGACCTTGAGCAGCCGTCGAAGATACTCAGGATCTCGGAGCGTCACTTCCTCCACCGATTCTGCCACGTCCGCGGGAAGCTCGAGTACCAGTTCTACGGCGCGAGTGTCGGGCATTACGGAAGGACCTTTCCGGGATCGAGTCTGACGGTTTCTGTTTGGAGTCCCCTCGTCGGCAGATCGAATTGTGGCATGCGTTGACCGGGCCATATCAATCGTTTCCGACGCTCACACGGTATCGTCATCGCCGAGTTGAAGCAACCGACAGCGGCGCCCTGCGACGGTCCGATCAGGCCTTTAAGTCATTACTTAGCAACAGTTTGCATTGTTGTGGAAAACTCGCTACCTGCTGTGGATTGCCTGTGAACAGTCTCGGTCGACTCCGCTCTCGACTGTCAGATCGTCCGAACATCCTCGCATGAGCGACCCTGGATCCCGATTGTGCCCGGCACGTGTCTGCGGTCGATTTTTTCAAAAAACCAACTCTCCTGGACGATGTCCGTTTACCGTTCCGTTACGAACGCCGTACACGCGCGTTACCGGGGTCGTACCTGCCGGTCACACCCTCCGGCCAACATAGGGTCGATCCGGCGCGGCCCGGGAGGAGCGAAACGCCTGCGAAGGCGACCGGGACGCGACCGAGTATTCCACTACACAGTGAGGCATGCAGCAGATGAAGTTCAGAGCGCGCGTCGCGCTCGCCGGGCTTACCTCCTTCCTGATTCTCGGCGTGGGGCAGGCGACGCATGTGCAGGCACAGCAATCGACCGGGCGGATCGTCGGAAAGGTGATCGACGCTTCGACCGGACAGGCGATCAGCACGGCTCAGGTTGCCGTGATCGGAACCGGCCAGATGGTTCTGAGCGACCTGGAAGGCCGTTACTTCCTCGATGATGTTCCAGCCGGAGTCCACGAAGTCCGGGCCAGCGTGCTCGGCTACGGCCCGAAGTCGGTGACGGATGTTCGGGTCCTGGCGGGCGAGAGCACCCCGCTGGACATCAGCCTCGCGCAGACCGCGATCGAGATCGAAGCGATCACCGTCACGGCGACGATGGAAACGGGCTCGACGGCATCGCTGCTGGACAGGCAGAAGAACGCGGTCGCGGTCACCGAAGCGGTCGGGCAGCAGGAGATCGCACGGTCCCCCGATTCCGATGCCGCGGAAGTCGCCTCCCGGGTGAGTGCCGTAACCGTGGCCGAGGGGCGATACGTCTACATCCGGGGTCTCGGGGAACGGTACAGCCAGACCTCGCTGGGCGGCTCCCCGATTCCGAGTCCGGAGCCGGAGAAGGAAGTCGTGCCGCTGGACCTCTTTCCTGCCGAGTTCATCGAGAGTCTGACCACGCAGAAGACCTACACGCCCGACCGCCCCGGCGAGTTCAGTGGCGGATCGGTGGACATCCAGAACAAGGAGTTTCCCTCCGAGTTCACCTGGAAAATGTCCCTGGGAACCTCGGCCAACTCCGAGAGTCAGTTCCAGGACGGATTCCTGCGCTATGACGGTGGCGGTACGGACTGGCTGGGCTCCGACGATGGCACCCGCGCGATTCCGGAAGTGATCACGGATGCCGGCTACGGAATCGGTGGCAGCCGCCTGCCGCGGGCCAATGCAGATTCTCTGCGGGTGGCCGGGCAGGAGTTCGCCGCCAAGCTGCCGCAGTTCGCCCCGACGGCGCAGACCACACCGGCGAACATCGACGTCGGCGGATCGGTCGGGGACCGGACCTCGCTGTTCGGAAAGGACTTCGGGTACTTCGTCGCGGGCAACTACGGGCAGAAGTTCACCCGCCGCGACGTCGAGTTCGAGCGGAAATGGCGGGCGGAGGCGTTCAATCCCGAGTTCCAGGAGAACGCCCGCCCGAACGTGGACTACGAGTTCAACCGCGGCTTGCGCGAGGTCGCGTGGGGCGGACTCGCGAACTTCAGCTTTCTCGCTACGCCGTCCAATCAGTTCAACCTGCAGGCGATGTACAACCGCAACACGGATGATGAGGCGCGCGACTACATCGGCGGGAACCAGGAGGACCTCGGCGGCGAAGTGTTCAGCGAGCGGCTTCGCTTCCAGGAGCGAAGCATGCTCTGGGGGCAGCTGTCCGGAAAGCACGATCTCGAGTCGCTCAGTTCGCGCCTCGACTGGCGCTTCTCCGGCGCCCAGGCCTCGCGCGACGAGCCCGCGCTCCGGGAGACGGTGTACACCCGGAGCTTCGGCAGCACGAGTCCCTTTACGCTGAACTCCGATACTGGTGAGAGCGGTCGGTACTTCTATACCGACCTCACCGACGACGACTTCAACGGCGCCGTGGACTGGACCTGGAACTTCGGCGGCTGGTCGAGCGCGGCCAGCATCAAGGTGGGAGGCGCCTTCCGCAGCCGCAGCCGCGACTTCGCCGCACGGCGCTATCGCTGGAACTTCACCTCCGGGATCACGAGCCTCGACTCGGTGATCGCCAACGGCACGATCGTCGGAACGGCCCCCACCAACGACATGCAGCTCCAGCTGACAGACCTGGTCGAGTCGGGGGACCGGTACAACGCCGACGAGTCCACCTACGCCGGCTACGGCATGGTCGATCTGCCGATCGGGAGCCGCCTGCGGGCCGTGTTCGGCGCCCGGGTGGAGCCCTACGACCTCGAGCTCACGACTCCGGGGACGACCTCGGACAGCGTCGTCACCCTTTCCGACCTGAGCCAGACCGACGTGCTTCCGTCGCTGGGCCTGACCTACGCGCTCAACGATGCAATGAATCTGAGGCTGGCGGGCAGCCGGACGGTCGACCGGCCCGAGTTCCGGGAGCTGGCGCCATTCCAGTTCACGGAGGCCTCGAGCCTTCGCCAGCTGCGGGGGAACCCGGAGCTGGAGATCGCCGACATCTACAGTGTCGACGCCAAGTGGGAGTGGTTCCCGCGCACCGGTGAGGTGTTCTCCTTCGGCGGCTTCTACAAGTACCTGGACCGACCGATCGAACAGGTCTTCTTCGCCGCCGCCTCGTCGCTCTACTCCTATCAGAATGCCGAGAGCGGCTACCTGCTCGGGGTCGAGGGCTCGGTCAGGAAGCGGCTCGATTTCAACGAGTTCATGAGCCACTTCACCCTCGGCGGCGGATTCAGCGTCATCGAGTCAGAGGTCGAGGTGATCCCGGGCAGCGGGTTCAATCCGACGAATCTCACCCGGCCGCTGCAGGGCCAGTCTCCGTACACGGTCAACGCGAACCTGCAGTGGATCTCCACCGGAGGCTCCACCGAGATCGGTCTGTTCTACGGGATCTTCGGAAAGCGGATCGAAGCGGCCGGAGGCTCGGGTGTTCCGGACATCGAGCTCGAGCCGCGCAACGCCCTCGACCTCACGCTCCGGCAGCGGATCGGTTCCCGGGCGAGCATCAAGCTCAAGGCCGAGAACCTGCTCAACGAGCCGTACGAGTGGACCCAGAGCCAGAACGGAATCACGCGCACCCAGCGCTATTACGAAGTCGGTCAGACGATTTCCCTGTCGCTGTCCTACGGTGGCTGATCGCCCCGGGCTGACGGCGTAACGGAAGGCCCGGGGACGGCGACAGAGCTCCGGGCCGCAAACCCCCTCACGAAGAGGAAACGAAGAGATGAATTGGAGAGGACTCAAGAAGCTCCTGCCGCTGCTCGCGCTCGGCGCGTTCACGGTGACGGCGTGCAGTGATGACGATCCGGTGCAGGTCACCGCGCCGTCGGCGCCGACGAATGTCAGCGTCGCCGTCAACGGAACGACCGCGCTCGTCACGTGGGCGCCGGGCACGGGAGCGACCCAGCAGACCGTCACGGTCTCGGACGTAGCGGGCAACCAGGCGGACGAGGTCCAGGTCTTCCAGGACAACACGACCGCCGCGGCCACCTTCGAGAACCTGGTGCAGGGCGTCACCTACTCGGTGCAGGTCACGGCGACCAACTCCGCCGGCTCGGCCGGAAGCGCCCTCGAAGTCTTCCAGATCGGCGGCGGCAACGTGGTGCTCGCGCCGACCAACGTGCAGGCCGTGGCCAATGGCCTCACGGCGCTCGACGTCACCTGGACGCCCGGCGTCGGCGGCGCCACGCAGCGCGTCTCCCTGACCGCTCCCGGTCAGCCGGACGAGATCGAGCTGATCGCCAACAACACCACGACCTCAACGACCTTCACGGGCCTGACCACGGGCATCGAGTACACGATCATCGTCACGGCGATCGCAGACGATGCCACGGAGGCTTCGGCGGCTCCGATCACGATCACGCTCTCCGCCTCCCAGGTGGTCAGCGGCGTGCTCTCGTCGAATCAGACCTGGTCGTCGGACGTGGTCTGGATCCTCGACGGCCCGGTCACGGTCGGATCCGACTGCGGACCGGACCCGGCGAATCCTCTCGGTACCTGTGACCCCGTCAGCCTGACGATCGAGGCGGGAACCACGGTCACGGCCCTCCGGCAGCCGAGCAACAACGCAGTGCGCTCGAGCTTCCTGATCGTGGCGCGCGGCTCGCAGCTGATCGCCGACGCGACCGGCGCCAACGGCGTGAAGCCGGCCGAGGAAGACGTGATCGTGTTCACCAGCGACGCTCCCCGCGGTCAGCGGGCGCGTGGCGACTGGGGCGGCATCGTTCTGAACGGTCGGGCCCCGATCAACTCGGGCGACGAGGCCTCGGGCGAGGGTGATTCCGGCCTGTACGGCGGTGTCGATGACAACGACAGCAGCGGGATCCTCCGCGGCGTCCGCGTCGAGTTCGCCGGTGACGACGTGACGGCGACCGACCAGCTCAACGGGATCGCGCTGCAGGGGACGGGCGCGGGAACGACGCTCGACTTCGTCCAGGTCCACTACAACCAGGACGACGGCACGGAGCCGTTCGGCGGCAGCACCTCGCAGACCCACATGGTCACCACGGGGATCCGCGACGACAGCTTCGACGGCACGGACGGGTATCGCGGCTTCATCCAGTACGCGATCGCCCAGCAGCGTGCGGATGACGCCGACAACGGTCTCGAGCTGAGCAACAACGGGGACGACGGCACCCTGGCCCCGATCAGTACCGCGGTGATCGCCAACGCGACGATCGTCGGCGCCTCCAAGGGCGAGATCGGCGGTCTCGGCACCGAGAGCGACATCGGGCTCCTGCAGCGCGAGGGCTCCGGATGGCGGATCTACAACACGATCATCACGAACTTCAACGATTCCGGGTTCTGCGTCGAAGACGCGGTCAGCCAGGCGCGTGCCAACGACGCGGTGGCCGGCAGCACGACGCCGGGCGACATTCTCGCGTTCTCCAACTCGATCCTGTGGGCGAACGTGAACCGGGACGATGACTCGGACGTGAACTTCGCGGACGCCTGTGGCGGCACCTACGCCAACCAGACGTTCTTCGATCACGGCCCGTTCAACAACCTCGTGGCGGATCCGCAGATTCCGCCGTCGGCGTTCGACATCGGAACGATGATGGCTCCGCCGGACTTCACTCCGGCCGCGATGCCGGGCGGCTATACGCCGTTCGACGTCTCGACTCTCAACAACGAGGGCGGCGCCGGCATCATCATGCCGACGGACGGTCGTACGCTCGAGGCGACGAACTATGCCGGCGCCCTCGAGCCCGGAGCAGTCGATCCGTGGTACACCGGCTGGACGGTGTGGGCGGTGGACGGTTCCGACTCGCGTGCGAACGCGGACGGTCAGTAGCCGGTGAGCAGGACAACCGAGCGGAGGCCGGCGGCGTGTCCGCCGGCCTCCACCGGTCGCGGAATGCGGCGGATCCTGACCGGGTCCGCCGCCTTCTTCTCTCTGGGCCTCGCGGCACTGCTGGTCGGGTGCGGAGAGAGCCTCGAGGCGCGATCGGGACTGGAAGGAGCATTTCCGAGTGACACGGCGGCGATCCAGGCGGCGCTCGAAGCCGTCGAGGTCGAGGACCGTGACGCCCTCGAGGGCATGCTGCTGACGCGGGACGAACACCGGACCCTCGTCTGGGATTCGCTTCCGGAGAAGAACTACTTCTCCTTCGACTACGTGCGGCTGCTCAACGAGAAGAACTCGAAGAAGGCGATCACCCGGGCCCTCGAGCGCTACGGCGGTCAGGACCTGGAGCTCGTCGGCATCGAGTACGAGAAGGGCACGGAGACCTACGGCGATGTGACGCTGCACCGTGGAGCGCAGATCCGGGTTCGACGCAGCTCGGATGGAGAAGAGGGGGAGATCGCCCTCGTGGACGTGCTGTTCGAGAGGAACGGTGGATGGAAACTGATGAACTACGTGGAATAGCCGACGACGCCAGAGCACAGCTGCAGCGGGCCCGACGGTTGTGGCTCCGTCGCTACGTGCGGAACCGGGTGGACGAGACACTCGAGCCCGGGGCCCTCACGCGCGCTCTCGAAGAGCTGCGCTCGACTCCGGTGGAACCGGAGAGTCGACGCCCGACGGAATGAGGACGGTCGGGTCGGACTGAGCCGCTACGGCCCCGAGGGCCAGGCGTCGTTCGTTCGATCGTCGTCCGGATACACCTCGCGCGGGTCGAGCCGTGCGGTCTCGAGTTGCTTGCCGCCCGGCAGCCGATACACGAAGTCCGGACCCAGATTCCACATCTCCACGGGGAGCCGCGCGGTCTCCCTGCTCCCATCGACAAACTCGAAGTGCAGTTCAACCGGCATGATCATGTCGCCGCGGCTCCGGATGTGGACCCACGGAGGATTCTCCGGATCGCCGGGCCAGACGGTTT
This sequence comes from Gemmatimonadota bacterium, assembly GCA_023554245.1. Taxonomy (GTDB): domain Bacteria; phylum Gemmatimonadota; class Gemmatimonadetes; order Palauibacterales; family Palauibacteraceae; genus Carthagonibacter; species Carthagonibacter metallireducens. The sequence goes on along the minus strand of JAMJQL010000105.1, from coordinate 5,731 downwards.
CGATCGAGTGGTCGAGCCTCGCCGCCGTCTCGATCCAGCCCCGCCAGAACCAGTCGAGTCGAGCTCCCGCCGCATCTTCCATGGCCCGGAAGAAGTCGGCCGGACCGGGATGCTTGAAGCTCCACGCCTCGGTGTATTCGGCCAGCGCCCGGTCGAACACCTCGGGTCCGAGCACCTCGGTGCGCAGGAGATGCATCATCAGCGCCGGTTTGAAATACGCGGCCCAGTAGAGATCGTGCTGCTGGGTCGGCGGCAGGGCCATCGGCTGTTCCTTGCCGGATACCGCGTGTGCGGCCCACTCCTCCAGCGGCTGCTTGGAGATCCACTCCCCGTAATCTCCACCGGCGAAGTACTCCTCCACCGAGCCGATGTTGATGAAGGTGTTGAATCCCTCGTCCATCCAGGGATGGAGCCGCTCGTTCGAGCCGACCAGCATCGGGTACCACTCGTGACCGAACTCATGGGTCAGCACCCAGTAGAGTGCCTCCCGATCGGCGTAGCCGGGCACGAAGGTGAGCATCGGGTACTCCATCCCCTCGTTCGGGCCCTCGACGGTCGTGGCATGCGGCCACGGATACATCGCCAGCCGCTCTGAGAAGTGCTTGATCGACACCCAGGACATCCGGTTGGCCTCTTCCCAGGAGACGGCTTCGGGGCGGTAGAAGGTCTGGATCCGAATGCCGTTCCAATCGCTCGCGTCCCAGCGGAAGTCCGGAGCCATCGCGAACGCGAAGTCGCGCACGTCCTTGGCCGAGAACTTCCAGGTCTTGGTGCCGTCGACCGGGCGCTCGCGTGCGGCCAGCGCCTCTTCCCTGGTGATCACGGCGACCGCCTCCTCCGAGCTGTCGGCCCGGCCGAGACGTTCCCGCTGCTCGGCCGTCAGGACCTCGCGATCGTTCACCAGGCTCCCGGTGGCCGTTACCACGTAGCCGGCGGGGACCGTGAGCTCGACGTCGAAATCACCGAATTCCTGATAGAATTCGCCGGCGCCGAGAAACGGATCGATATTCCAGCCGCTGAGATCGTCGAACACGGCGACGCGCGGGTACCACTGCGCCACCTGGTAAAGAGTTCCGTCCCTGCCCATCCGTCCGTATCCGTAGTCGGGCATGGGCCAGCTCCAGGCCGTTTCGATCTCGATCGTCTGGCCCGGGCGGAGGGGCTCAGGCAGCTCCACCCGCATCCGGGTGCCGGCATCGGTCGTTCTCAGCGCTCGTCCCCGGCTCTCGACCCGGGACACCGTCATGCCGGCGCCTCCGGCGCAGGAGAAGTCGAACACCGCGTCTCCGAACATCAGCGGCGGCTGATTGAGCTTCGCCGCCGTCCCGGCGGGATCGCAGAGGTTCGCGTCCAGCTTCAGCCACAAATAGGGAAGCAACTCCGGGGATCGATTGTGGTAGGTGATCGTGCTCGTACCGGTCAGCAGCGAGCCTGCCGTGTCTACCGAGGCCGTCATCCGATAGTCGACCTTCTGCTGCCAGTAGTCCGGTCCCGGTGCGCCGGATCCCGTCCGCAACCGGTTCGCAGCCGGGAGTTCGAGCGGCCGGAAGGGAGAGTCCTCCATCCAGCCGGTCGTCGCCGGAGGCGTCGGATCGGATACGGTCTGCTGCGCTTCGGCGCCGGCAGGCACGAGCCCGATCAAAACGAACAGGACCAGGGGAACGGACGGCAGGGCGGCGCTAATCCGAGGCATGGCAATCTCCCGGGCGGGGTGGGTCCGGAGACGATCGCGGGCGAGTCTGCTTCCCGCCCGCTTCAGACACCAGCATGAATAGACGGTCTCCACGCCGGCCCATCAAGGACGATCAGCGTCCGATTGGCACCCGGATCCAGTGTCCCGTAAGGTTCGCGGGCCGTCAGTCGAACCGACACGAGGAGAGCTGATGCCGGCGGAAGGAGACGGAGGAACACGCTGGATCTGGAGCCGGGTGGCGATTGCCGCCGTGCTGGTCGGACTCGCCGTCACCTTTACGGGCCGGTTTCCAACCGACGGCACGCACTACGGGATCTGGTCGATCGTGCCACCTGTCGTGGCCCTGGTGCTCGCCTTCGCGCTGCGGGAGGTCATCGCGGCGCTCTTCGTCGGCATCGTACTCGGCGGCGTGATTGCCGGGAAGCCGAATATCGTCCAGGAGTTCCTCATTCCGTCGATCGGGAGCTCTTCGTACGCCCTCATTCTGCTCGTCTACCTGTGGTCGCTCGGGGGACTGATCGGTCTGTGGACGCGTACGGGAGGCGCGCTCGAGTTCGCGGAGTGGGCGGCGGCGCGGATCGTCCACGGCCCGAGGTCGGCCAAGTTCTTCGCCTGGATGATGGGACTCGTATTCCACCAGGGGGGAACGATCAGCACGGTCCTGACGGGAGCGACCGTCCGTCCGATCTCGGATCGTCACCGGGTGGCGCACGAGGAGCTGGCCTACATGGTCGACTCGACTGCCTCGCCGGCCGCGACGGTGATCCCGTTCAACGTGTGGCCGATCTTCGTCGGGGGGCTCGTGGCGGGCACGATTCCCCTGATTCCCGACGAGCAAGCTGGCATCGCCTTTTTCTTCCGCGCGATTCCATTCAACTTCTATGCGATCTTCGCGGTCCTTTTCACCCTGCTGTTCGCCTGGGACCGGCTGCCCTGGCTGCCCGGCGGCCGCATGAGATCTGCGATACGCCGTGCGCGCGAGACCGGAAAGCTGGACCGCGATGGGGCGAACCCGCTCGCTTCGGCCGAGCTGACGGAACTGCGACTTCCGGAAGACTACGACCCATCACTGTGGGATTTCTTCGTGCCGATCGGCACCCTCCTGGGCGTGGCGGTTCTTCCGTTCATCTGGACCTTCTTCGTGCTGGGAAACCGGAGCTCCCCGTCGCTTCCGATCGCCGAGGCGTTCGTACTCGCGGTCCTCGCCGGTATGCTCACCGCCCTGCTCCGGGGGATGAACTGGCGCGACGTGGTCGACGGGTTCGTGGCCGGCTGCAAGGGCGTGACGATCGGCGCGATCGTGCTCGCGCTGGCCGTCAGCCTGAAGTCGGTGGCGGATGCAGTCGGTACCGCGAGCTACGTGGTGGAGACTATGGGAGGCTGGATTCCGCCGGTCGCACTGCCGGCGTCGCTCCTCGCCGTGACGATGTTCGTCGCTTTTTCGACAGGTACGTCGTGGGGGACCTACGCCGTGCTCTTTCCAGTCGCGATGCCTCTCGCCTGGAGCATCAACCCGGATCCGGCCTTCCTTACCCTCTGCTTCGCCGCAGTGACCGGTGGGAGCGTGTTCGGGGACCAGTGCTCACCGATCTCCGACACCACCATTCTCTCCTCGCTCGCGACAGGATGCGACCTGATGGATCACGTTCTCACCCAGCTGCCCATGGCGCTCGGGGCGGCGGGGCTCGCCGCGCTGCTCTACACGCTGCTCGCCGCCGGAGCGCTCTGAGCCTCCCGGCGGCCGCCCTCCATGACGCCTGCCAGTCGTGACATGACCTCTGATTCGTGGTACAATCGAGGCGACCTCGGGCTTCGGGCCCGGACGGGCGGAACGCCTCGAGAGGGGTGTTCGACGCGATCCAGCGGGGGGAGGCTTCTTGAGCGAGAACGAGACCCGGTCGGTGCTCATCCTGGGCGCGTCGAGCGGCTTCGGCGAGGCGGCAGCCCTCGAGTTCGCCCGGGCGGGCTACGATATCTACGGCGTCCATCTCGACCGCCGTGCCGGACTCAAGCACGTCGAAGAGATCGCCGCCGAGATCGATTCGCTCGGTCAATCTTCGCGGTTCTTCAACATCAACGCCGCGAGCCCCGACAAGCGCTCGCTGGTGCTGGACGAAATTGCCGCCGAAGCACCCGAAAATTCGGTGCGGGTGCTGATGCACTCGCTCGCGTTCGGCACGCTGCGGCCGTTCGTGGCGGCCAGCCCGTCCGACGAGATGGGACCGGAGCAGATGGACATGACGCTCACGGTGATGGCCCACAGCCTGGTCTACTGGACGCAGGGGCTGGTAGCGCGCGATCTGATGGGGAAGGGCGGGCGGATCTACGCGATGACCAGCTCGGGCGGTGATCGGGCGATTCCCTCTTACGGAGCCGTCTCCGCCGCCAAGGCGTCGCTGGAGTCCCACTGCCGGCAACTGGCGCTGGAGCTCGCCCCTCGCGGCATCACGGCCAACGCGATCCGCGCAGGAGTCACCGACACCCCCGCCTTGCGCAAGATTCCGGGCGCCGAGCAGATGATCGAGGAGGCCGAAAGGCTGAATCCCTACCATCGGCTCACGACCCCCGAAGACGTGGCCCGCTGCATGGTCGCTCTGTCGGACGAGAGAACCTACTGGATGACGGGCAACACGATACGGGTCGATGGCGGCGAGGACTTCGTCGTCTCGATCCCGTCCTGACGCCCGCAGTCGGACGAGGAGGAACCGGGTGACCATCATCGACGCCCTCGTGCGCGATGTCACGCGCACCGCTCGCCGGGAGATCGGCGCGACCGTGCGGGAATTCTATCCGGAGCCGGCAGCCGAAGCCGGTGCGGAATTCGGGCGCAAGTTTGGACTCTGGCTGACCGTGGGGGTCGTGGTGCTGGGTGTGGGCGCCGCGGTGATCACGGCGTTTACGGAAGACTGATCGCCGCCAGCCACCTGCGTGTCTGTGGAGTCCAGTCGGACCCCATCCTGGGCGACCCTCCGGCAAACTCCGAGAGGATCTGCGAGTCGCTCGCGGCCGCAGCGGCGGAGGGGGCCAGACTGGTCGTGTTTCCCGAGGCGGCGCTGACCGGATACCTGTTCGATGATCCCGATGAAGCCCGCGAGGGCGCCGTAGACCTCGTCTCGCCCGAAATTGCCCGGATCGAGCAGGCCTGCCGCGATCTAGGCACCTGGTGCGTGTACGGCGCTATCGAGCGAGTGGAGGGTGGGCGGATCTACAACGCCGCGTTTCTCCAGTCACCCGGCGCCCGACGCGAACGATACCGGAAAGTCCACACGCTGTGCCTGGGGGTGGATCGATACACGTGTCCGGGTGAAGAGGGATTTCGGGTGTGGGACACCCCGATCGGACGGATCGGGCTCCACATCTGCTACGATGGCTCTTTCCCCGAGAGCGCCCGGGTCCTGAAGCTCCTGGGAGCACAGATCGCGATCCTGCCGACCAACTGGCCCGACATCGAATTGAAGACGGAGCTGGTCCGGGTGCGAGCCCGGGAAAACCACCTCTGGTACCTCGCGGTGAACCGGGTCGGAACGGAACGGGGCGTGGCATTCCCCGGCGGGAGCGTCGCGGCGGATCCCGCCGGGCGCGTGCTGGCCGAGCTGGGGGCCCGGCCCTCCTCTTTCATCGTGGATATCGATCCCGCGGTAGCGGATGCGAATCGGGTGGTTCGCGAGGCGGGAAGCTACGAGTACGACTACATCGCCGATCGACGGCCGGATGCGTACGGGCCGCTGGCGCGTCTCAAGCCAGGATCTCGCGGCAGTGTCTGAAGTGCCCCCGCACCCCGCCATTACCGAGTGGAGGGCACCTCAGAGGGGGGGCGGCGACCTCCGGTCGCTCGAGCCGAACCTCATCCAGGTGCGAACCCCTCGTGAGTCTCGGCGGCGCCACTCTCGGCTCGCTGATCCCCGGCAGAACCGGAGGCTCGACCGTCGGGGCGACCCGTTCGATCGCAGGCGTGTCCCGCACCTTCGCGGTGTCGATCTCGACCGACTGCACCGCACTGCTCGCGACCGATAGAGCCGCCAGCGTCCCCAGCATCCC
>JAMJQL010000104.1 GCA_023554245.1 Gemmatimonadota bacterium | reverse complement strand
GCATCCGGTTGCCCGCTTGGACGTACAGGCAGTTTCGGGGCGTGGCTCAGTCCGGTAGAGCGCTGCGTTCGGGACGCAGAGGTCCCCGGTTCAAATCCGGGCGCCCCGACTCAACGGTCGATCAGGAATGGTCGGCCGTTTCTGCATCCGGGTGCCGGGGACCGTCCCCGGTAGTTCGCACGCTGGAGCGTGCTCAATGTCGCGTCGCTGCGCGCCACGACGGCAAATCCGGGCGCCCCGACTCAACGGTCGATCAGGAATGGTCGGCCGTTTCTGCGTCCAGGAGCCGCTGCCTAGCCGCCGCTGTCGTCCGGAGTCCCCGACCCGGTGCCCTCGTCCGACACGAGACCGAGCCGGCGCGCACGCCGAAGCCATTCCTGCCGGGCATGCTCCCTCATGTCTTCTACCGTGTCCACCTCGTCCACGATCTCGAGTCCGATCAACGTCTCGAACACGTCCTCCATCGTGACGAGTCCCGCCGTTCCGCCGAATTCATCGACCACGCGCGCCAGGTGCGCGCCGTCTGCCATCAGGCGGTCGAACAGCTCCGGCAAGGGGAGGCTTTCCGGTACGGTGAGGAGCGGACGCCGGAGTTCGGACAGCTTGACCTCCTGCCCTCGTCCGGCCGACCGGGCAGCCTGGAGGAGAACATCGCTCTTCAACACGAAACCGGTAACGTTGTCCAGGGAGCCGCTGTAAACCGGCAGCCGGGAGAACCGGAGCAGCTCTTCGCGATGGAGGGCGCTCTCGGTGGTCTCGTCCTCCGGCAGCGCCACGAGCACGGTACGCGGCGTCATTATGTCTTCCGCCCGGATCTGACCGAACCGGAAAAGATTCCTCACAATCCGGGACTCGCCGGCCCGAAGGACACCCTCACGGGCGCCGAGTTCGGCGAGGGCCGCGATCTCGGCCCTCTCCACGATGGGGGCCTCCTCTCCGCGCGCGATCAGCCACGTGATTCCCCTCGAGAGCATCACGAGGGGCCACATCATTAGCATCACGGGGACGAGCAGCCGGACGACCCACGGAACGAGCGCCCGCCAGTAGAGCGCTCCGAGGGTCTTCGGGACGATCTCGGAGAGGACGAGGATGAGGAAAGTGAGGATGGCCGAGAAGACGCCGAACCACGCACTCCCGAACACGACTGCGGCTTGTGCGCCGGCGCCGGCGGCGCCGACCGTGTGGGCGATCGTGTTCAGACTCAGAATCGCGGCGAGGGGCCGGTCCACCTCCGCCTTCAACTTCGCGAGTCGCCGCCCGGTAACGCTTCCCTCGGCCTCGAGCCTGGCAACGTAGGACGGCGGGACGCTGAGCAGCACCGCCTCCATGATCGAACACAGAAAGGAGACGCCGAGGGCGAGAGCGACGTAGAGCAGAAGCAGGGTCATGGGCTCGAAGATCGATGGGAAGAATCCCCGGGGAAAGCCCCTTAGTCGGCACGGCTCGGGTCACACGCCCGCGGAATAGGTCCGGCCGAATCGGTCGGTGGCTTCGATCGTGACCCGCGATCCCGGCTCGACGGGCGCGTAGAACAGGTGGCGGGTGCGCACCGGATCGACCCATGTCCGGCGCACCGGCAGCGCCGGCCCCTCGTGGAGTTCGACGCTCATCGGGTCCTCGCCGATCCGCCTGGACATTCGCCCACGCCGGTCGCCTCCCTCGTACCAGACGACGGTCCACTCGGGATCCAAGTCCCAGATGTTGGCTACGACCTCTGTTGGTGCGGCTGGATCGGCACCCGACCCGTAGGCGCGGATCTGGGTCTCCGCCGGAAGGCCGGTCGCTTTGTATCGCCAGCGGATCTCCTCCCCCCTGACCTCGTAGACTGCGTAGCCGTTCGGCGTGCCGTCCCAGCAGATCGGGCCGCTCCACCAGGCGCCACAGACGGTGCCTGCCACGTGCTCGTGGACACCACCATCGAAGCCGTGGTCATTCTCGTGCGTGTGGCCGGTCAGGACGTGTGCGTCGTAGGGCTCGAGAAGTCGGTAGAGAGCCTCGCGGTTGGCGACCGATACACCCAGCTCGGGCCGGTCCCGACCTTCCCTGAGGTGCCCGGACCCAAGCACGGGGATGTGGAGCGCCACGATCACGGGTCGTCCGGCCTCCACGTGTCGGAGATCGGCTTCGAGCCACGCGAGCTGCCGAGCGTCGATGTATCCGAGATATCCGGCCCCGTGCCAGAACACATCGTCCAGCACGACGTAGTGCACGGCTCCCCGTTCGAACGAGTAGTAGGTAGGCCCGAAATGTCGGGAGAAGGTATTTGCCGACGCTTCGTCGGAGCGGGCTTCGAAGTCCAGATCGTGATTCCCGAGCACCTGGAAGAAGGGAATTCCCGTGGCGGCCACGCCGCGCTCGTACTCGGGGTAGAGCCAGAGCTCGTCGTACATGATGTCGCCGCATGAGAGACCGAAGCAGGGTGCGCCGTCGAGCTCGCCGACTGTCTTCACCACGTCCGGCACGGTCTGCTCGTGAAAGAACCGCATCTCCTGCTCATCCTGGGTCTGAATGTCCGCGAGCAGCAGCGCCGCATGCCGGTCGTCGGGGCGGTCGGCAGGTGAGAGCTCAAAACGGACCGACTGCTCGCCCCCCGGGTCGGGTGAGATAGGCTCGTAGAATCGGGCCGTACCTGCAGGATTGAGCGGAATTCGCATGCCTGAAGGGATGGTAATGAACACGAAGGACGATCCGTGGGCCGTGGTGAGTTCAAATCGTCCGTCGGAATCCGTCCGGACGACGCTCAATCCATCGGACACGCAGACCCGGGGCACTCCCCGACCCGACGACTCGACGCGGCCGCGAACGCGAACGGGAGTTCGGGTTGCGCTCGAGCCACGCCGCTCGAATTCAGAAGCGGACCGCAGGAGATACTCCCGCTCTGTCTCCGCCACAGCTGAGACAAGCCAGCCGGGCATCGCGGTCGATGCTCCGCCAAGGGCCGCCAGGTGAACGAACTCTCGTCTGCCGATCCTGTTCATCCCGTTTCACTCCTGATCAGAACTGCCTGCTTCCCGGACGCTCTTCAGATTACGGTACGATCGGTTCGATTCGAAGAGACAAACACCCGCCGTGTCGGTCCCGCGACGCTCTCGTGGCCGGCTGATCGCTTCCGCATTACCGACCCGTTACGCTCGCATTCCGGCCACGTGACCGGAGCCGCTCATGGTTCGGTTGAGGGTTCGGTCTTCATTTCGAGAGCGGTAACGAATGCACGCGCTTGCCACGCGCTTCAAGGCCATCGACAGTCGACTCCTGCGGCTGTTTCGGATCCGTTGCCGGTCGAGTGCGGCCGCGAAAATGGCATTGTGGGCCACTCGCTCAGGCGACGGCCCTATGTACGCATTGGCCGCATTCGGTGTCGCCACCACCCTCGGTCCTGAGTCGCGACCGATTCTCGGGATCTGGGCGCTGGGTTTCGCGATCGAGCGGCTGCTCTACAAGGGCCTCAAAGCGCGCCTTCGCCGCCCACGCCCTTTCGTCGTTCATCCGGAGGTGAATGCACTGGTGGTTCCGCCGGACCGGTTCAGCTTTCCGTCCGGACATACCTCAGCCGCCTTTCTCATGGCCGCGCTTCTTTCGGCCCTCCTGCCGATGCTGACGGTTCCAATCTTTGCCTGGGCATGTGCGGTCGGCGCGAGTCGGGTATGTCTTTCGGTTCACTATCCGTCGGATGTACTCGCGGGCGCCTTGCTCGGCATGGCAGTGGCCCGGTTCGTTCTCGGCCTGAGCTGAGACCGCACCGCAACTCCGTCTGAAACCGGCCAGCCTGTCCCAACCGTGGTCCAGGCTGTCCCGTGTCCCTCACCCTGGGCTCGCCCCCGCACGCCTGGTTTCCCGGGGCTTGCCATGCCGCGGACTTCCGCGTCATTCCCGTCCCGGTTGATCGAAGCAGGCACGGCGCGATCTCAGGATTCGGCACGAAGAGGAGATGGCGGGCAGTTGTGACCCGTGGCCTGCATTCTGCTTCGAGCAAGGAGACATGGAGAATCCGAGCGGAAATGGGCCGGGAGTGCCCCGACTGCCGCCTGCTGCCCTGGTGCCATCTGCCGAACCGATTACGCATCGACTGCTCGGGCCACGCCTGCATCTCCACACCCTGATCCGGCTGGGCGCCGCGACGCTGCTGGTGGCCAGCGCGCTGATCGGTCGAAGTCTGGTTGGAATCGGGAACCTCGATGTGCGCGGGATCTCGCTTCTGGCCCTGTTCATCGTCGCCTACGACCTGGTCGCGTGGCTGCTCATACGTCCGGAACGGGGTCCGCAGGCGGCGGCGGATCGCTATGGCTACCTGCTCACGATCATGCACGCCACCATCGTGCTGGATTTCATCGCTCTGACGATCGCCGCCTGGCTGCTGGGCGGAATACGGTCGCCGTTCATAGCGCTGTATCTGGTACACGTGATGCTGACCTCCATACTGCTGTCGGCCCGCGAGGCGGTGGTCAGCCTGCTGATCGCCTTCGGCCTGCTGGCGGGGCTCGCCGTGTTCGAATTGACGGGGATTCTCCTGCCGCCCATGCCTCACGGACTGGTCGGTCCCGGGCCGCTGGATATCCGATACGCGCTGGTGGCCCTCGCGGTGTACGGGACGCTGCTCGCGATCGTGGCCTACCTGCTGATCGGGCTGAGCCGCGTGATGCGCACCGGGGAGGCGCAACTCCGGGCAGCCTACACGGCCCTGGAGCGTCTCTCCGGCCTCCGCCGCGACTTTCTCGACATCGCGGTCCACAACATCAAGGCGCCCCTCGGCGCGGTCACGATGTTCCTGCGGAACCTCCGGAGCGGACTCGCCGGTCCGATCAACGAGCAACAGGGTGAATGGGTGGATCGAAGTCTCGACCGTCTCGCTGCGCTGACGGACTTCATGAGTGATCTGAGACTGCTCGCGACGCTCGAAACCGGCGGGATAGAGGATCGGATGGAAGAGACGGACCTCGTTCCGATGCTGATGGAGCTGGCCGAGGAGTGGAATTCAGAGGCCGAAGAGCGGCGCATCGATTTCGTCTACGAGGGACCCGCCGAGCTTCCCCCGGTGCGGGCGCACGAACGCCTCCTCCGCGAAGCGGTGGCCAACTTTCTCTCGAACGCTCTCAAGTTCACGCCTGCAGGGGGTCGGGTGACACTTCGGGCGGAGACGCTGCCGGGGACGATTCGTGTCTCGGTGGAAGACACGGGAGTCGGAATCTCGCTGGCCGACCAGGACGAGCTGTTCCGGGAGTTCTCGCGAATGCGGCCTGCCGACGCTTCGGGCGACGGGCGCCGGGGCAGCGGAATCGGGCTGTCGATCGTAAAGCGGATCGTGGACGCCCACGGCGGATCGCTGGGATGTCGCAGTGCACCCGGCGAGGGAAGCGACTTCTTCATCGAGCTCGAAGCGTCCGACTCCTGACCCGTCGGACTGCGACCGGCAATCAGGCCAGACGCGCCTTCAACACGGCCAGCAGCGTGTCCGGTTCTATCGGCTTCTGAAACACTCCCGCCAGACCCAGCTCCCGGATGTTGGTGGTCAGCGAGAAGTCGTCCCCGACCGAGCTGAGCATGTATATCGGCGCCTCGCAGCCCGCTGCACGCAGCCGGGTGATCAGATTGGTGCCGGCGTCGATCTCCTCCATCATCAGGTCGACCAGGACCAGATCGGGTGCTTCACGCTTGAATGCGTGAATCCCCTCCTCCGCCGAAGCGGCACCGATCATCCGGTATCCGCCCGCTTCGAGAATGGCCTGTACCATGTCCCGGTAGTCGGCGTCGTCTTCCACGTACAGCACGGTGCGCGATGTCTCGTTCATGACGCCTCAGTGCCTCCGCGCCGGCCTGGAGCCGGCCTGCTGTGGGGGCTGAATCGGTGGTTCCAGGGCTGCCGCCAGCCAGGCCCGGGCCGCCTCCAGATTCTGCTCGGCCCTGGGGGAGAGTCGCTCGCCGAAACCGTCGAAGTCATATCCGCGCACACCGACGAGGATGGCCCTGGGATTCGCTCCATACAGCTCCCGGGCGAGCGCGAGCACGGTCCCCGGTTCGAGCGCATGGGTCGAAAAGGCCGGCTGTCCCATCGGGCCCAGGGGCCGGGCCAGAAAGGGAGATGGCCCGGTGGCGGCCGCATCGACGAAGACGACCAGGTCGCACTGGGCGATCCGATCGGCGTGTTCGATCTGCAGTTGATAAGATGACTCGACCGTTACGCCCTCCAGGCCAAGCGACGTGAGACGATCTGCGAGACAGGGCCCCAATCCGTCATCGAGCCGGCCCGGATTCCCCCAGCAGAGGACCAGGACTCGTTCGCCTGGATCCCTTCGGATGGAATTCTGCTGTGCTCGCATCAGCTGTTTCTCTTTCCCTCTGCCAGGGTGCGCCCCCCGGCGTCCTGGATCTCGATGACAAGCGGCATCTTTCCAAGCGCGTGGGTCGCACACGACAGGCACGGATCGTAGGCTCGTATGGCCACTTCGACGTGGTTCAGCAGACCTTCGGTGATTTCCGTCCCCGTGAGGAACTTCTTCGCCACCGATTCGACGGCGCGATTCATCGGTTCGTTGTTGCTCGTCGTCGATACGATCAGGTTCGCCCGCATCACCGTGTCGTCGTCGGCCACGACGTAGTGGTGGAACAGCGTGCCCCGGGGGGCCTCGATCACGCCGACTGATTCGGGCCGACGCTCTCCCTTTCTCACGAGGTCATCGCCCTCGATGTCCGGGTCGTCGAGCAGCTGCTCGATCTCCTCGATCGCCGACAGCGTTTCGATCATCCGGGCCCAGTGGTAGGCGAGGCTCATGGTACCGGGTCGACCGCCCATCGCCTCGTCGAATTGCACGCGCGCCGCCTCCGCCTCGGGCGTGGCGATCCGTTCGCAGACCGCCAGCCGGGCCAGCGGCCCGACCCGATACCAGCCCTTATGAGGGCCGAGCTCCCGAAGGAAGGGGAATTTCATGTACGACCATGGCCGCACCTCTTCCACCAGTACATCGGCGTAGCGACCGGCTTCGACATCATTCAGGATCTTCTCACCGCTTTCGTCGACGGCGCGCAGAACACCGTCGTAAAGGTCGAAGGTGCCGTCCGGGCGGACGAGGCCGAGATGATTCGACGGAAAGGCCGCGAATTCCGTGGCGAAAGCCAGGTTCTCGAGCGTGTAGTCTCGCGCGATGGCGACCGCTTCCGCTGCCCAGCGCTTCTGACGGGGAATGTCCGCCGCCAGCTCCACGCGCTCGGCGGAGGTGAGACTGCGGTTGACTCCCCCCGGGATCGCGCCCGTACCGTGCACCTTCTTGCCTGCCGTGGCCTGGATGACCTCCTGTCCGTACTTGCGCATCAGAATGCCCTGGCGCGCGAGTTCCGGGAAGGCGCCCGCCACCCCGATCACGTTGCGCGTCGCGGGATCCGAGTCGAATCCGAACAGCAGGTCGGGTGACGACAGATGGAAGAAGTGCAGGGCGTGCGACTGAAAGATCTGCCCGTAGTGCATCAGCCTGCGGACCTTCTCGGCGGTGGGCGTCAGTTCGTCGACACCGACGATGCCGTCCATCGCCTTGGCGGCGGCGAGGTGGTGGCTGACGGGACAGATCCCGCAGAGCCGCTGGACCGCGACCGGCATCTCCCAATAGGGTCGTCCCTGAATGAACCGCTCGAATCCACGGAACTCCACGACGTGGAGACGGGCGCTCTCCACTTCACCGGCAGAATCGAGCCGGATCGTCACCTTTCCATGCCCCTCCACACGGGTCAGGGGCTCGATCACCACGCGTCTCGTCGTGCTCATCGATGCCTCCTCAGTCGTAGCGGATGAGGCCGGGCGGAAGCGCGGCCGGTTCGCCTGACAGCAAAGCCGTCAGAGCTGCCTGAAAGGCCTCTGGCGACGGCGGGCAGCCGGGCAGATGCCAGTCGATGTGGACGACCTCGTGCAGTGCGTATACCCGGTCCAGCATGCGGGGAATCTCGGCGTCGCCGGGGGGAAGGCCGCCCGGATTGTGCACCGTGGGACCATCGACGTAGGCCTCCTGCAGGCACTCGTCGAGCGGCACGAGGTTCCGCATGGCGGGAATCCCACCCATCGTCGCGCAGTCCCCCACCGAGACCAGGACGTCGCAGCACCTCCGGAATTCCCGGATCGTCGCCACGTTTTCTTCGTTGGCGCAGCCTCCCTCCACGAGACCGACCGTGCACCTTCCCTGGAACTCCTTGTAGTCGTCGATCGGCGAACGGTCGAACTCCACCAGCTCGGCCAGTTCTAGGATACCTTCGTCCAGGTCCAGCAGGGACATGTGGCACCCGAAGCAGCCGGCCAGCGAAGCGGTCGCGATCCGCGGCCTGGGCATGAGTCTATTCCTCCTGGCGGACGGTTGCGGCCGCTCCGCCTTCGGTATGTTCGTTCGCGGACTCCAGCTCGTCGTTCGCGGACTCCACGTCCGATCCGATCGGTGCCCCGTCGTACCTGCGCGCTCCAATCGGCACGGTGAAGCCCACTCCCTTCCGGATGATCGCGCCGACCGGGCAGATATCGACGGCACGGTCACTTACGTCGAGATCGGTATCGCGCAGGCGAGCGTCGGAATTGACCGCCACGCGCCGCTCCGGGCCGCGTCCCGTGAATCCGAACACGTTCTTTCCGTCCAGGTCACGGGAGGCACGAACACAGCGAGCGCAGAGGATGCAGCGATTCCTGTCGATCAGTACGTCTGCGTGCGATGCGTCGACCTCGCGGGCCTGCCAGCGATGCTCGAAGCGCGGCGCCGCGATTCCGAGTCGGTAGGCGAGGGCCTGGAGCTCACAGCTGCCGCTCTTTTCGCAGGCCATGCAGAAGTGATTGCCCTCGGCGAAGAGCAGCTCCACCAGCGCTTTGCGCCATTCCCGCAACGCGACGGAGTCGTTCTCCACCACCGACTCCGGCTCGGCCGGCTGGGTACAGGCCGCGCAGCTGCGACCGTTCATCTTCACCGTGCAGACCCGGCAGCCGCCGAACGGCTCCAGCTCCTCGTGCCAGCAGAGCCTCGGAATCCAGATGCCCGCCGCCTGTGCGGCATCGAGGATGGTCATTCCCGGTGCGGCTTCCACCGGCACGCCGTCTATGTAGAACGTGAAGCTCTCGCTCATCGAAACGGGCTCCCCGGTCAAAGGTGGGCGGGCGCGCGGCCCGGAACGGCGCGCGCAGGTTGAAGAGCGGCATCGAGATCGAAGCTCTGCCGCATTCCGGCTTCGGCCTCGTGCGTCCGCGCCTCGTACTCGGACGCGAGGCCCTCGAGACTCGAGAGAATCGGGTTGGGAGCGGTCTGCCCCAGCCCGCATCGGCTGGTTCGACGGATCGTCTCGCCGAGCTCACGCAGCCGATCGAGGTCCGCGTGTTCGCCCCTCCCGGCGCGAACCCGTTCGAGTAGATCGTGCATCGCGGGCATACCGGCCCTGCAGGGCGTGCAGTGACCGCAGCCTTCCTCGATGAAGAATTCGGTGTAGGCCGACACGATCGAGAGGAGGTCGCGGTCCGGGCCGAATACCACGAGCGCGCCTCCGGTCGCGAGGTCATCGAAACAGATCCGCCTGTCGAATTCAGATGTGCCCACAAGCCGTCCACTGGGGCCACCGACCTGGACGGCTGCAGCCGATTCTCCACCGGCCAGCTCCAGCACTTCGCGCAGGGGCAGACCGAACGGGACTTCGTATATGCCGGGAAGCCGGCAATCGCCGGAGATGCTGAGCAGCTTCGTCCCCGCGCTCTGAGGCGTCCCGTACTCGCAGAAGGTGGCCGGTCCCTCTTCGAGAATTCGGGTGACGCAGCAGAGAGTCTCCACGTTGTTCACTACCGTCGGGCTCGCTCGAAATCCGCTGGTCGTGGGGAAGGGCGGTCGATCGCGTGGGTCGCCCCGATCGCCCTCGAGCGAACTGATCAGGGCAGACTCCTCGCCGCAGACGTACGCTCCCGCCCCCATCTGGATGCGGATGTCGAAGTCGAATCCGTGCTTCCCGGCGATCCCACTTCCCAGGAGGCCGTCTTCCCGTCGCCGCTCGAGTCGAGATTCCAGAAATGGCAGCAGATAAGCGTACTCGCCCCGGAGGTAGAGGACGCCTTCCGCAGCCCCGATGGCGTACGCGGCGATCGTCATTCCCGCGATGACGCGGTCGGCGCGCTCGGTGAGCAGGACCCGGTCCTTGAAGGTGCCGGGCTCGCCTTCGTCGGCATTGCAGATCACGTATTTCGGTGATGCCTCCACCTCGCGTGCGAATTCCCATTTCATCCCCGTCGGAAAGCCTGCGCCTCCCCGCCCGCGCAGCCGAGCCGTCTTTACAGCCCGGATCACTTCGGCCGGGCTCATCGCCACGGCCTTCCGGATCGCCTCGCCGCGGTTGTAAGGGCTGAACAGGATCGCACCCGGGTACTGCAGGTTGTTCCGGACCATCGACTGAATCAGCGGATGAGCGTTGTTGCCATCCCCCAGCTTGCGGACGAGCTGTCTCGGGTCGCCGTGCCGGGAGAGCGATTCGACGATCTCTCTGGCTCGGTCCGAGGAAAGCCCGGTCACCGGGACCTCGTTCACGAGGGCTGCCGGTGCCTGGTCGGACAGCCCGATGCAGGCGGTTCGCTCGAGGGTGAAGCGGCCATCCGCCGTCGTGCCGCCGAGCGGCACCCCCAGGGCGTGGACGAACGCGTCGCGTACCGTCTCGTAGCCGGCGAGCCGGTCGGGCACGTCATCGCACAATCGAATCGTGATCTCGCCCTGCCTCTCGACCGAGAGGAAGGAATAGAAGGAAACACACGCCTCGACCGTGACCCGGGGGACCCCGACCTCGGCGGCGATGGTGTCTATGGATTGCTGGCTGATACCGCGAAACTCGGATTGCACGGCGCGAGCGATGTCCAGCAGGCGGACGGGGTCGGACCCGTGCTGCCGGCATATGTCGCGGACCCGTGACTCGTGCGGCGATGTCATGGTCGGACCCGTTGTTCAGGTACGGCATCTATGACGATTCGCGAGCCGCGAGCGGCCCGCGGGAGCGGTCATTTCCTACTGCAATCGCCTTGCCACCGCGCGGACTACAGACGCGTGGCGGCGTCGACCCGGAGGTGGTATCCTCTCCCTGTTCCGGTCCGGGGCTGAATCCCGGGCGGCCGCGCCTTCCGGCGGGTCTCGCAGACACTACTCGAGGACGTTCGGCGGAGGAGTCGGGCATGAGTGACGGGTACGATCGGAGAGACGGCAGCATGACCCGTATCCGGGGTCGCGCCGGCGCGCAGCTGGTGTTGGTTCTGGCGGGACTCATCGGTTTCGGAGCCTGCGGTCCGGTGCAGGAGGAGTCCGCTACTTCCCAGGCGGCGACCGGGATCGATCGGACGGCCTTCGACAGTCTGCTCGCCGACCTGGCGGGCCCCCAGGCCGAGGGGCTCTCCAACGGCCAGCGGTGGCGGCTCGTCGCATCGACGGCCACCGGACTGCCCCCCAACAGCTACCGCCTGGCCGACCTGCCCGAGCCCGAGGCACGGGGCGCTCTGCTGCAGCAGGTCTACTGCGTTCAGTGTCATGGCGTATCCAGCCCGAAGATGCACACCTCGGAGGAGTGGCCGATCCTGATACGCCGCATGAACATGCGGATGCGGACGCTGCGCGACCGACTCGGTGGGGAAGTGATCGAGGGCGCGGTGGACGAGATGCTGATGGCCGGGCTGCAAGCGGCGAACATTCCCACGGCGGAAGACCAGGATTCCCTGCTGGCGTACTTCACGCGGCACGGACTCCCGCCGGCGGAGCCCGGTGAGATCGGTGATGGTCCGGACGACCTCCTGTACATGGAGTACTGCTCGCTCTGTCACGAGGCGCCGTCGCGCACGGCGCACGGGCCGGAAGGAGCGCAGGCGCTCGTCTACCGGATGAGCGCGATGATGGAGATCCTCGGAATGGTGCCGCCGAGCGAGGCCGAGAAGCAGCGGCTGGTGGAGTATCTGAAGGCGGCAGCCGTGGAGTAGCGCTCGCTGGATCGCGGAGTGCGCGGACCTCTCGCGCGCTCCGCTCTTACCTCACCAGTTCGAGTCCGACCCACCATGCGAGGCGGCCCACGGCGGCCGCCTTCTCCGAATCCAAGCGGTCCACCTCGTCGTCCAGTCCGTGGTAGTCGTCGTGCAGGCCGCTGTGAAGGAACAGGGCATCGACGCCACGGGCGATGAACGCCCAGCAGTCGGAGCGCTGGACCAGCGTGTTGTCGGCCACATCGATCGGAGTAATCCCGATCTCTTCATGCAGAAGCGCGACCGACTGAGTCAGGTCGCCC
>JAMJQL010000011.1 GCA_023554245.1 Gemmatimonadota bacterium | reverse complement strand
GCTGGACGACGCACGACGTAATCGGGCTCGATGAGAACATGAACAAGTGGTCGGCCTACGTCGAGCCGCGATACACCCTGTTCATTCCGACGACGAAGTTCCGGCCGTACGTGCTGGGACGCGCGAGCTACAACTGGTTCGCCTACGAGGGCGGTGTGAACATCGGCGAGAGTGGCTGGGGCTTCGGCGGAGAGATAGGCACCGCCTACCCGATCGCAAGCTGGATCGCTCTCGATGTCGGCGTCTATCTCGGCTACCTGTCGGTCAGCGCGGAGAGCACCGGCGGCACGACCTTCACCCGAAGCGGCACCGAGCTGCAGCTGACCGGAGGTTTGCGCTTCTTCTGAACCCGGCTCGATGTTGCTTCTGAGCGAACCGGGGCCGGCGATGTGGGTATTGCATCGTCGGCCTCCTGTTCGATCGAGTTGAGGAGAGGCGCCAATGGAGACCCTTCCCTGTCGTCACTGCGGCCACGAAGTCGCCGGCCAGCCCCCGCGCTGCCCGCACTGCGCCCGCGAGGATCCAGGAAAACCCGTCCTCGGCCCCGCGCAGGAGGCGAAGTCTCAAGCTGGTGCCTGGCTGTTCAGCATGGCCATCTGCGGCGCCGCAGTCGTCGTCTATATCTTTCTGATGTTTTAGACGAAAGCGACCGCACCATCCAGCCGACGATGTCCCGAAGCAATGGGCCCGGCAGGACTCGCCGTCGAGCGCAGCGAGACATTGAGACCGCGCAGCGGTCGAACTACCTGCGACCTACCACATGTTGACGATGCCAGGGAGCAATGGGCCCGGCAGGACTCGTCGTCGAGTGAAGCGAGACATTGAGACCGCGCAGCGGTCGAACTACCTGCGACCTGACGGCTTGCTGACGATTTCCGGGAGGAATGGGCCCGGCAGGACTCGAACCTGCGACCTACCGATTATGAGTCGGCTGCTCTAACCAACTGAGCTACGGGCCCGCACCAGCATCTTCGCGATCCGATCGAAGTGAGGCAACATTCGGAGCGAGCGCTCGGCGCACCAGGTCTCAGAAGAATCTCCTGCAGGACTCGTCGTCGAGCGAAGCGAGACCCTGAGCGCGCAGCGCGAAGTACCTGCGACCTGCCGATCGTGAGTCGGCTGCTCCTTGCCCTCGTCGAACTGCGCGGGGACATTGTCCGCCATGCACATCGTGATCGTCGGAGCCGGCGAGGTCGGATATCACGTCGCGGAACGTCTCTCCAAGGAGCAGCACGACGTCGTAGTGGTAGACGTCGACCGGGACCGCCTCGACTACGTCGAGACCCACATCGACGTTGCCGTGGTCGAGGGGAGCGGCGTAAATCCTGCCGTGCTGGAACGGGCGGGCATCGACTCGGCCGGCCTGTTGCTGGCCGTCACCAGCATCGACGAGGTAAACCTCGTGGTATGCATGGCGGTGCCCGCTCGCCCGGATCTGGTAAAGGTCGCCCGGGTCTCCAACCCCGACTTCTACCGGGAAGGAGACGCTCTCTACCCGGCCCGCTTCGGGGTGGACGTGTTGATCAACCCGGAGCGCGAGCTCGCGGTCGAGACCTTCCGGCTCCTGCAGTCGACGGCCGCTACCGACCTGGCCGTATTCGCCGGCGGCGCCGTCCAGCTGATCGGCCTGACGGTCGTCGAGGGCGCGCCCGTCGATGGGAAGACGCTGGGTGAGCTCGACGTCGCGAGGCAGGACCGGTCCCTTCTGGCTGTGGCCGTGGAACGGGACGGGAAGACGATCATCCCGGACGGAAGCACCCGAATTCAGGCTCAGGACCACGTCTATGCCGTGGCTACGGCGGACGAGATCCCCACCGCGCTCGAGCTCAGCGGTCACGACCACGGAAAGCTCCGTCGAGTCCTCATCGCCGGTCCGAGCCGGGAAGCCTACTACCTCGCTCGACTGCTCGAGCAACACGGCGTCGAAGGCACGGTGCTCGTTTCGGACGCTGACCGGGCGCGAGACTTCGCCGAACGCCTCGACCGGACGCTGATCCTTCAGGGCGACCCTACCGACATCGAACTCATGGAGTTCGAGGGCGCGGCGGAGACCGATGCGTTCGTGGCCCTGACCGAGGAAGACGAAGCGAACATCATTTCGTCTCTGGTGGCGAGAGACCTCGGAGTGAGACAGATCATCACGCTGGTCAATCGCACCGACTATCTCCCGCTGGCGAAGCGGATCGGGCTCGAGACCGCGGTCAGCCCGCGGATCAGCGCGGCCAACGCGATCCTGCGCTACGTGCGCCGGGGAAGCGTGAACCGCGTCGCCGTATTCAAGGATTCCGACGCCGAAGTGATCTCATTCAAAGTCTCCGCGGATTCCCCTCTGGTCGGCCGCCCCCTCGAGGAACTGGAATTCCCCGATCATGCGATTCTGGCATCCATAGTCCGTGACGGTGAAGTGATCATCCCTCGCGGTTCGCACAGTCTGCAGAACGGCGACGAGGCAATCGTGTTCGCGCTGGCGGACGCCGTGGGCGATGTCACGTCCCTGTTCCCCAGCTGATCGTTCACTCCCTTGAGCTACCGGAACATCCTGCACCTGCTCGGCGGTCTCCTCGTGGCCGTTGCCATCGCTATGATCCCGGCGGCGGGTGTGGGCTTCGTCGAAGGGCTGGGACCGGCCTGGTTGCTCGCCATGGCGATCCCGGGCCTGACGGGATTTGTCCTCTGGTTCGCCACTCCGCGCAGCGGTGAGCTGAACGCGCGTGAAGCGCTGACCATCGTCGGCCTGGCCTGGATCGCCATCGTTCTCGCCGGGGCGATACCATTTCTGACCACGAATGTGGCCCCGGATGTGGCCGGGGCCGTATTCGAGTCGGTCTCCGGATTCACGACGACAGGGGCGACGATCTACCCGGTGATCGAGGAGCTACCGGACAGCATTCTACTCTGGCGGAGCCTGTCGCACTGGATCGGCGGAATGGGAATCATCGTGCTCGGGGTGGCAATTCTCCCCCTGCTCGGAGTCGGTGGCGCGCAGCTGTTCTTCGCTGAAGCGCCCGGGATTACCACCGATCGAATCCGCCCCAGGATCGCGACGACGGCCCGTCTTCTGTGGGGAGTCTACGTAGGTCTGACGGCTGTTCTGATCGTCGCGTACCTCCTGCTCGGGATGTCCCCGTTCGACGCGGTGAATCACGCGATGAGCGCTCTCGCCACAGGCGGATTCTCAACCCGCACGGCGTCCATGGGCTACTACTCCGCACCCATTCAGTGGGTGACGATCATATTCATGTTCTTCGCCGGCGTGAACTTCACGCTTCACTACCGCGCACTGACCGGCAGGCCGCTGGCGCTGTTGAGAAACGCGGAATTCAAGTGGTACCTGCTCTCCTGCGTGCTCTTCTCGGCGGCTTGCTTCGTCGTCCTCGGGTATACGTACGGAACCTGGACCCTGGAGGTGGCACGGGACTCGATATTCAGCGTGGTGTCGATCCACAGCACGACGGGATTCGGAACGGCGGATTTCGCGACCTGGCCGGTCCTCCTTCAGTCATTCCTTCTCGCCCTGATGTTCGTAGGCGGTATGGGAGGATCGACGGGCGGCGGGTTCAAGATGATCAGGGGCGCCGTCGTCGCCCAGCACGTATTCGGCGAGATTCGGAAAGTCCTCCATCCGAGAGCCGTGATCGTCACGCGGGTCGGCGGCCAGCCGATTCGTTCGGATCTCGTGCTAAAGGTGCTGGCCTTCCTGGCCATGTACATGGGAACGCACGCGATCGGCACGGCGGTTCTGGCCGCGCTCGGGAGCGATCTCGTCACGGCGCTGAGCGCATCGCTGGCCGCGTTGTCCAGCATCGGTCCCGGACTCGGAGAGGTGGGTCCGGCGGGCAACTACTCGGGGATGAGCTCGGCCGCCCTGGTCGTCCTGTCGGTCCTGATGCTGCTCGGCAGACTCGAGTTCTACACGCTTCTCGTGCTGCTCATTCCGAGCACCTGGACCCGCGGACACCGAACGCCACGGCCGAAACTGACGGCAGTACGCCGGAAATTCCGGGGCTGGAAAGGGGAGGCGGACCCCCTGAGCTCGTGGCCGCCCTTCCGGGAATGAGATGCGGTCAGGCCTCGACGCGGATCCTGTCCGCCGTCGGAAACTCCAGTTGCCCGATGACCGAAGCCGCATAGCCCGCCGTCTCCCACTCGGCAACCAGTTCAGATGCATCTTCGGAAGCCACTGACGCCAGGAGACCACCTGAGGTCTGCGCGTCGCACAGCAGCGTGCGGAGCGTCTCGGGAACCGCATCGGCCCACGAGGTGACGGATTCCAGGGATGCACGGTTCCGGCTCGTTCCTCCCGGCACACACCCCTCCTCCACCAGGTGCTCGGCGTCCGGAAGCAACCTCGGTGCACCCGCGAACACGCGGGCACTGACATTCGAGGCCTCGCACATCTCCCGCAGATGCCCGAGCAGTCCGAATCCCGAGACATCCGTCAGGGCGTGAACCTCGTGCCCATCGAGCAGCTCGGTCGCCGCGGCATTGAGCTGACGCATCGAGCGAACGGCCGCCCGTGTCGCCGGGGCGTCGGCCATGCCCCGCTTGATCGCCGTGGCGACCACGCCTGTGCCGAGGGCCTTTCCGAGCACGAGCGCATCGCCAGGGAGCGCCCCGGCTTTCCGTAGCATCCGGTCGGGATGGACCAGGCCGATCGCGACCAGTCCGAACTTCGGCTCCGCGTCGTCGATCGAATGTCCACCCGCGATCACCGCACCGGCCTCGGCGCAGGTGTCGGATGCGCCCCGCAGAATCGCCGCCACCGCCTCCGGCGGAAGCTCGCCGGCCGGGATCGCGAGCAGACTGAGGGCGAACAGTGGCCGCGCCCGCATCGCATACAGGTCACTCAACGCATTCGCCGCTGCGATCGCTCCGAAATCTTCCGGATCATCCACGAGCGGAGGAAAGAAATCGACACTCGCTACCAGCGCCCGGTCCGCTTCCAGAGCGTACACGGCCGCATCGTCCGGTGTCTCGAGCCCCACGAGGAGATTCTCGTCCACACCGGCGGGCAGGGCGCTCAGCACAGCTCGCAGGTCCTCCGGACCCAGCTTGCAGGCTCAGCCGGCGCCGCTCGCGTACTGGGTCAGCCGGACCCGTTCGGATGCGGGTGTATTCATGCGGTCAAGCTAGATGCGGATTCGACTTTGCGGCAACGGGGACGGTCGATGCATCTTCCGGAGTCTGCTTCCGGGAGGTTCGCATGAGGGTCCCGGGCCGTCGAAGTCCGTCGGAAAAACTCGGCGACATGGTGGAATCGCAAATCCGCCGCCGCGGAATCGTCGACCCTCGCGTTCTCGACGCCATGAGGTCGGTGCCCCGGGACCGATTCGTTCCCGCCAAGCTCAGGCATGCCGCGTTCCGTGATGGTGCCCTTCCCATCGGTCACGGCGCCACGATCAGCCAGCCCTACATCGTCGCCCTCATGACCTCTGCACTGGAAATCGATCGTGACGGTCTGCGCGTGCTCGAGGTGGGAACGGGGTCCGGGTATCAGGCTGCCGTGCTCGCGGAGTGCGGGTGCGAGGTGTTCTCGATCGAGCGCGTCGAGGCCCTGTACGATCGAACGCGAGCGCTCCTGTCCGACCTGGGCTACGCGGATCGCGTGCACGTTCGTCTGGGAGATGGCAGCAGAGGTTGGCCGGAAGCCGCACCCTTCGACCGCGTGATCGTGACTGCCGCCGCGGCAGCCGTGCCGAGCGCCCTGCGCGAACAGTTGGCTCCGAACGGCTCGATCATCGCGCCGGTGGGCGACGAGCGTGGTCAGGTAATCCGACGGTATCGTCTCGAGGACGGACGCTGGACTGCCAGTGACCTGGAGGGCGCCCGTTTCGTGCCCCTGATCGAAGACGCCCGCCCGGAAACTCGCTGAGGCCCCGCTGCCGGGTTGGGTGGGCGTCGAAGTTGTCCTACCAGTTCTTCTCCAGCGACGGGTCCCTGTCGCGATTCCGCTCGAGCCGCCGGGCCTGTACCTCCCGTTCCTGCCCCTCGGCCGCCTCCAGCAGGCGGCGGGCCTCCTCCGGCGTCATCGGAGCGCCGGCCGAGCCGGTTCCCTCGCCCGTTCCGCCGCTCGACTCCCCCGCTCCGCCTCCCTCGCCGGATGCCCCCCCGTCCCCTTCCCGATCGAGCCAGCGTTCCACGACCTCCAGGTTCCAGCGTGCATCTTCGGCGGTCGGGTCGACCCGCAGCACCGCTCGGAATCCGTCTCGAGCTCGAAGCAGCCTGTCACGTGGCGTACCGGGGTCGTCGAGGGCTTCGGCTTCCGAGTCGGGGCGGCTTCCCCGCCCGGTCGCCGCGGGCACGGATGTGCCCGGGGCGCCTGCTACCGCCCACGCGAGCGCGAGATCGTATGCTGCATCCTCCCTCAATTCCGGGTCGTCGCTGTCCAGCGCCGCTCGAAGCGGTGGGGCGGCTCCCTGCCAGTCGCCGGACTGCAGGAGCGCCGCCCCGAATGCCAGCCAGCTCTCCGGTTCGGCGCGCGACTCGGCGCGGTCCCGAAGTCGTGCGATGCGTTCGGGGGCGAGCGAGACCGCAGCGGCGCCGGGGACCGGTTGCCACAGTTGCGATTGCTCGCCTTCACCCTGATCCACGGGTGCCACCTGGCCCCGAAGGACGAATGTGGGGCACGCGAGCGGTAGCACGAGCATGGCCAGCGCGGCAACGAGAAGATCGCGCGCCCGCATCAGGCCCTCCGGAACAGGTAAGCCTCGGCGAACAGCGCACCGAACGCGAGCATCAGCAACAGAAGGACCGCACTGCCGGCGCCGGTATCGTCGGCGGACCGGGGGAGCCGCGCGAGGAGCGCGTCGATCCCCGACTCAGTTGCCTGTACGTAGAGACCGCCGGTTTCGGATGCGACACGTCGAAGTGATTCTTCCTCGAGTCGGCTCACGACCGGCAGGCCGTCCGAATCGCGCAGCCATGCTCTCCCGTTCGCACCCATGTCGGGCCGCACCCCCAGGGCCTCGGCAGACTCGAGCGGATCGCCCAGCTGGCGGATGGGCATCGGGATTCGACCTCCCTCGGTCGTACCGAATCCCACGGCATGCACGGCGACTCCCGCTGCGGAGGCAGTCGCGAGAACCCCATCCAGCTCCCTCGTATCCACGGTCGACTCGCCGTCGGAGAGTACCACGATCGCCCTGGGTGTCCGCGGCTCGCCCCCTCCCAGCACCGCCATCCCCTGGATCAGGCCGGCCGGGAGAGACGTTCCACCGCGGCCGACGAGTGACGGATCCACCGTCTCAGCGAACATCAGTGCGGCGTCCCTGTCGTCGGTCAGGGGTGAGAGGACGTAACCTCCACCCGCGAAATAGACGATGCCGAACCGACCATCGATCTCCGATACCAGGCGCCGCGCGACCTCCCGCTGTTGCCCGACGCGGCTCGGGCTCACGTCCTCGGCCAGCATCGAGTTCGAGGCGTCGAGCACGAGCACGACCTCGAACGCGCCCGCCCGCCCTTCTCCGGAACCCGCCTCGGAATCATCCGCCCCGGCGAGCACCGCTGCGAGCGACCCGACGCCTACCGCCAGCAAGACGAGGCGAGTCAATTGCCCGAAACGGGACGGAGGCTGCGAGACCTCACCGAGAACCCGGGCGTCTCCGAGTCGCTCGCGGTCTCGGCGCGCCAGCCGGACCGCTGCAGCGCGCAGAGCGAGTGCCACGAGCGAGGCGGCGACAGCCGCCGCCCACGGCCACCATGCGGCCGAGGAAACCAGTGAGCCGGAAGCCGAGCTGATCATGGCCCCAGTGACCTCCTGCCCCGCAGCGCCGAGCCAATCAGCTCGAGCAGCAGAAAAACGAGGGCGAGAATGACGAATTCGTGCCGAACCGAGGCCCGCTCCACGGAGCGCTCCTCCAGTATCGGCGCAGTCTCAAGGGCATCGATGCGATCGTAGATTCCTGCGAGCGCCTCGGGATCGGTAGCGCGGAAGTAGAGCCCCCCGGTTCGCTTCGCCACCGCATCGAGCAGCTCGTCATTCACCTGCACCGGCATGTTGGCGTACTGGTAGCCGAATCGGGTGCGTCCGATCGGGACCGGGGCGACGCCATCGCGGCCGACACCGATCGTGTAGACGCGCACCCCGAGCGCCTCAGCGGCTGCCGCCGCGTCGAGAGGATCGATCGTCCCCCGGTTGTTGTCGCCGTCCGTGAGGAGCACGACCACACGTGCGCCCTCTTCCACCGACCGCAATCGATTCACGG
Source organism: Gemmatimonadota bacterium (assembly GCA_023554245.1). Classification (GTDB taxonomy): domain Bacteria; phylum Gemmatimonadota; class Gemmatimonadetes; order Palauibacterales; family Palauibacteraceae; genus Carthagonibacter; species Carthagonibacter metallireducens. The sequence goes on along the minus strand of JAMJQL010000011.1, from coordinate 42,419 downwards.
CCGTGGCGAGTGCAGTACCGATCGCCGTCCCATCCTCCAGCTGACCCACGTCCAGGCTCTCGACCGCCTGGAGCAGCAGCTCGTGGTCGAGAGTCCCCGGAACTACGGTCAGCGCCTCGCCTGCGAATGCCACGAGCCCGATCCGATCCGCGACACGCCCTTCCACGAACCTCCGAACTTCCTCGCGGGCGACCGCCAGTCGATTCTCGGGCCGAAAGTCCTCGGCCAGCATCGAACTGGATACGTCGAATGCGACCAGGATGGTGGTTCCCTCCGACCGCTCTTCCACCGTTCGAACCGACCGGATCGGACCGGCGAGTGCGACCACGACCAGCCCGAGTGCCGCCGAGCGCAGCATCAGCGGAGAGGTCGCCCAGAACCGCGAAGCAAACGGTATCGGCGATACGCCGAGCGCCGCGACGGGAAGCCGGCGGCGGCGGCGGCGAGACAGCCAGGTGCCGACCGGGAGAAGCAGGAGCAGCAGCAGAAACGGCCAGGCGCTCAGTCCGAGATCGCTCATGCCGCCTCGTCCCGGCTCAACCAGGCGAGCACCGAGTCGACGTCTGTCAGCAGGGCCTCCCGCGATACCTCGAGGGCCCCGAATCGGGCGGGCAGAGCCCGGCGCACCGCACGCATCATTTCAGCGGTTTCGCGCACCACGGCCGGGTCGGACCCGACCATCCCGACACCGAAGGCCTGGCGCACGGGTCGCGCCTCGGGCCACTCGCGTGTCCGTACGAGGAAATGGCGGATGATCGACTCCACCTCGTCGTACAGCGCCGCCGCCTCGAACGACCCCTCCGACGCCCGCTGCCGAAGTCGCTGCAGTCGTTCCCTCGCCTCCTCGTAGGGACCGAGGCCGATCTCTTCAGAAGCCGGTGGGGGAACAGGTGGAGCTCTCCTCGCCCGAAGAATTTCGCGCGCGAGGAGAGCCGCGAGCAGCAGCGCCAGGAGCCAGGGCCACGGAATCCGTCTACCGTTCTCCGGCACGCGCGGCGGGAGCAGGCGGACCGGTTCGGAATCCGCCGGCAGCACCGAGGCGACCGTGATTCCCGGAGGTCTGATCTCCAGGATTCGTTCTTCTCGCCCACCGATCACCGGCACCAGAACGGCGGGAAGCTGCCGGCGACCCGTCGTCCAGGCTACGAGCGGATACACCGCACGCCACGTGCCCTCGCCGTCGTCATCCAGACTCGGTGGGCCCGTCTGCTCGACGTCATCGGGGAGCGTGAGCAGAGCTGGAAACTTGACTCGCTCTCCCGACACTGCGGTCAGTGCGAGCTCGAACCCCTCACCGACCCGGACCGTATCGGGGCGGACATCGGCAACCCCGCGCTCCGATCCTGCGCCCCTTGTTTCCTGTGCTGCGACCGGTGCCGTGACGACCGGGACGACTGCTGCGGCCCACGCCAGCAGCCAGCAGAGCGTCCTTCGACGGACACCGGATAGAAACATCAGCGACGCCGAGACTTCAATGCAGGCGCGCCCGCGCGCGCTTCGCGAAGAAGCTCGCCAGGTCGGCCGCAAAGGACTGGTCGGTGCGGAGCACGACCCTGTCGCAACCGGCACGCATGAACATTTCGGCGAGTCGCGCCTCCCGTTCGGCGGCCGTTCGCTCGATCTCCTCCCGGACCCCGGCGCTGGCGAGGTCGATCAGGCCGGTGCGACCGGTCTCGGGGTCCACTACCTCGACGATGCCCGCCGGGGGAGGTTTCCGTTCGGAAAGGTCATCCAGCTGAATGCCGACTACATCGTGCTTCTTGCCGGCCACGGCCAGCTCTCGATGAAAATCGGCGTCCCGGAAGTCGGAGATGACGAACACGAGTGACCGGGTATTCAACGCCCGCACGAGGGTGCGAAACGCCAGGCCCAGGTCGGTGCCCCGTCCGGCAGGCACCTGAGTTACGAGCACGTGGAGCAGCTGCCTCAGCCTGCCCCGTCCGCGGCGCGGGCGAATCCAACGTTCCAGCCGATCGCTGAACAGCAGCAGGCCCACCCGGTCATTGTTGCGGGTCGCCGCCAGACCGAGCAAAGCCGCTACCTCGAGGGCGAGCTGGCGCTTGGTATTCCCACGAGTCCCCGTCTCCAGCGACCCCGACACGTCCACGGCGATCAGGACGCTGAGCTCCCGCTCTTCCACGAACCGCTTCACGAACGGACGACCCATGCGAGCCGTCACCTTCCAGTCGATCGCCTGAAACGGATCGCCGGGCTGGTACGCGCGAACTTCGGCGAACTCGACGCCGTGACCGCGAAACACGGAATCGTACGCGCCGAGAGCCCGATTCTCCATCAGCTTCCGCGCCCGGATTTCGAGTCGACGAACGTCCGTGGCATCGGGAATCGGAATCGTCCGGCGCACCGGTCGCTTGCGCCGCTGAAAGGAGAACACCGGCATCAGGGAACGGGAACGGCCGCCAGGATTCGCTCCACGATCTGCTCGGAAGTGACCAGTTCCGCCTCGGCCTCGAAGGTGAGCATGATCCGGTGGCGGAGCACATCCAGCGCGAAAGCCTGCACGTCCTCCGGCACCGTGAACGGACGCCCGTCGAGAAACGCATGGGCCCGGGCAGTCCGGCCCAGAAAGATCGAGGCGCGAGGAGAGGCTCCGTACTCCACCCAGCGGCCCAGCTCGGGGTCGATCGAGCCCGCTTCCCGCGTAGCGCGGACGAGGTCCAGGATGTAGTTCTCCACCCGTTCGTCGAGCCGGATCTGCGGGAGCATCGAACGCGCGGCGAGGATCTCATCCGGAGTCGCCACCGCTGCGATGGGCGCCAGATCGTCTGTCGTGACTCGCCGGAGTATCTCCCGCTCTTCTTCCCTGTCCGGGTAGTCGACCCGGATCTTCAGCATGAAGCGGTCTACCTGCGCTTCCGGCAACGGGTACGTGCCCTCGTGCTCGATCGGGTTCTGCGTCGCGAGCACGAGAAACGGCACGGGAACCGGCCAACTGGCCTCGCCGATCGTCACCTGACGTTCCTGCATCGCCTCGAGCAGCGCCGACTGGACCTTCGCCGGTGCGCGATTGACCTCATCGGCCAGCACGAGGTTGGCGAAGATCGGCCCCTTCTTGGGCACGAACTCGCGTTGTGATTCATCCCAGATCAGGGTCCCGATCAGGTCGGCGGGCAGCAGGTCGGGTGTGAACTGGATGCGACGAAATGTCGTGTGAATGGCGTCGGCCAGGGTGCGAACCGCGAGCGTCTTGGCGAGCCCCGGCACCCCCTCGAGCAACACGTGCCCACCGGTGAGAAGCCCGACCAGCAGCCGCTCCATCATCTCGTTCTGCCCCACGACCCGGGATCCGACCGCAGTCTGGATTCGCCCGAAGACCTCGCTCGCGTCGCGGAGCTCGTCACCCCGGCGTTCGAGTTCCGCCTCGCTCACGGCAGCGCCCGCACCTCCCGCTGCACCCGTCATCAACGCTTCATCCTCTCGCCCTCGTCTTCGTATCGGAATACGTAGGCCGCCAGTGATCCTGGTCGGATCTCGCCGCCTCGGGCGCGTACGTCAAGGTCCGAACCCGAGCCGTGCTCGGCGCCGGGCGCCTCGAGAACTCGTTCGACGTAGCTGACACAGCGATCCCGCCAGCGCTCCCAGGACCCGGCTCGCAGGTCGACCCAGCCGCGATTCGCCCATATGGGGTCGGGCGGTTGGCCGTCGGTATCGGGCAGGAATGCGAGGCGCGGGCCGCGCAGTACCTCGTCCCCCGCAGGAAGGAGGATGGGAATCCCCACCGAGAGTATGTCCGAGCGGAGGCGACCGTCAGCCATGAGAAGCTCCTGCGCCCGTTTCGAAGTCGCGTCGGGGTCCAGGTCGGCGGCAGCGCGGACATCTCCGAACAGGCGCCTGAGAATCTCCGCTTCGAACAGGAGCTTGCTCAGTCGCGGCGGGCCGAGCATTTCGAAGGCGATCGATCGAACTCCGTGAGCCTCCTCGAGCTCCTCCATGTACCGGAGCGCCGCCTCGCGCATCGCACCGCCACGGTAGGTGGGACCCATGGTGGCCGCATCCAGGGCGCCGACGATGTCACGACCCGTAGGACGCCCGCGGATTTCCGCGATCACGGCGTCCGCGATCTCCTCGGGCGTGATCACCTCCATGAGCCCGAGCGCGGAGATCGTCTCGTACTCGCCGAGGCTGAACAGACCATTCTCCCCCGCATCGAGGTACACCGACTCGAGCGGTTCCACAGATTCCTCGCACTCGATCGGCGTGTCGTCATCGAAGGCGACAGCGAGCGACACCGGACGAAGACAATCCACCCTCGGAATCGGCTTGCCGCCCCTGCGGACAGGGCCGTACCGGATGTTCTTCCAGCCCACGGCGGCAGTCGGCTTGACCTCCTTCACCACGGGCGTCTCGGGCGTGCGGCCCATCAGGAAGAGCAGGGCCGAGTGTGCGCCCGCGACGCTCGACTTCGAGAGCAGCATCGCCGACGGACGCTCTTCGGAGTGCGTGAACGGCACGTTCAGCCCCATTCCGCCGGTTCCCGATGTGCCGACCTTCAGGTAGACCTGCGACCCGGCCTTCCGCATGCCGTGCAGCAGAACCTGCACGTGCCGGATCAGCTGGGGCAGGTACAGAGTGGTGAGATGAGCCTCGATATCGGCTACCGTAGGATGGCCTCCACTCCGAATCAGTTCGCGAATCGTCGATGCCGAGCGGAACAGGTCCTGGTAGGCGATCGCGGTGGCCGTATTGACGCAGTCGATCACGATCTCCGGACTGTGCCGGACGAGCAGATCGTACAGGAGGGAGCGCCGGAATTCCTTCTCGCCGAGATGACCGAAGAGATCGTCGAGGATCTCCTCCCGGCCCTCGTCCGTCGCCAGCATCTCGCGGCGTGACTCGTCTCGCCTCGCCGTGCGAAGAAATATGTCCCCCCACTCCGCGACCAGTTCTCCCTTTGAACCCAGGCCCTCGTTCTCGAGCGTCCCGACACCCACCTCGGCCTCGTCCCTTCGCAGGGCGGCGATTACCACGCGGTTGGGCTCCAATGGCAGCAGCTTACGGGCAATGGCGAGTCCGACCAGTCCCGAGCCGCCGAGAATGAGTATGTTCCTGCCCTGTATGTCCATGGTCCCGTCCTATCGGGCTGTGGTTTCCAGCGCTTCGATTTCCTCCGGATCCAGACGCCGCCAGCCGCCCGAAGGGAGCGAGCCGAGGTCGACAGGTCCGAAGCTCACGCGCCGCAGGCGTCGGATTCTCACGTTCAGAACCTTCATCATCCGGCGGATCTCCCGGTTTCGTCCCTCTCGCAGGGTCAACTCGAGTATCAGCCGCTTGCCGTCCCGCGTCTTCCGCACCTTCACTCGCTCGGCACGAGCCGGGCCGTCGTCCAGCTCGATTCCCGCCTCGAGCCGTGTGCGGAGGTCCTGCGGCAGCGGCGGATCGACCAGGACTTCGTAGCGTCGGGGCACGGCGCGACTCGGGTGAAGCAGGTCACGTGCGACGTCACCCTGGTTGGTGAACAACAGCAGGCCCTCGCTCATCGTGTCCAGCCGGCCGACGTGGAACAGTCCGGCATGCTCCGGGGCGAGCAGGTCGTAGACGGTTCTCCGGCCGCGCGGATCGCTACGAGTACTCACCACCAGCGGCGGTTTATTGAGAAGCACCCACTCGGGGTCGGCGATCCGAACCCGCTCCCCGTCCACTTCCACCACGCTCGCCTCTGAGTCGATCTTCGTGCCGAGTTCGGTCACGATCCGGCCGTCCACCGCGACCCGACCGGATTCGATCAACTTCTCCGACGCACGCCGCGAGGCGACTCCCGCCCGGGACAGAAACTTGTGCAAACGCACCAGCGGAGCCAGCCTCTCAGAGTTCCGCGGGGGGCGCTGCCGGCTCGGCCTCCCGGGCTTCATCGGGCTCGGATTCTCCGAGAGCGACCGGAAGCTCGTCCGGAGGCGGCAGATCCTCGAGGCTCGCAAGCCCGAAATGTTCGAGAAAGCGCTCGGTCGTGCCGTAGAGCAGAGGCCGACCGAGACCTTCTCCACGACCTACCACGCGGATCAGCTCCCAATCGATCAGAGTCCTGAGGACCGAGGTCGCACTGACGCCACGGACATCCTCGATCTCGATCCGGCCGATCGGCTGACGGTACGCAATGATCGCCAGTGATTCCAGCGCTGCTGGAGAAAGGTGCGGTGGGCGCGGAACCGAATCGAATCGTTCCAGGTAGGGCGCGTACTCGGGTCGCGTGAGGAGCTGGAAACCATCCCCCAGCTGGTAAACCTGGAACGCTCGTTCATCCTCTTCGTAGCGTTCGCGAAGTACCTCGATCGCCCGCTCGACCTGCGTCTCGTCGAGGCTCTCGTCGGCCCTGGCCAGCTCTGCCGGTGTCAGGGGCGTCTGGCTTGCGAACAGTGTCGCCTCGACGATCTGTTCCGGTCTCACGATAATTCCTCCGCCCCGGCTGCACGCGGCCCGTTCTCCTCGATGCCCGACCCGACCCTGCTCGATTCGAGCTCGGGCCCGTCAGCACCGGTGTCTGCTGACCCGGACCGATCGGAGCCCGTCGCGAGCGAAAACAGCCAGATCGGCGAGAACGGCTTCGTCTGCTCGATACGAATCACCTGCTGTCTCGCCAACTCGAGAGCGGCCAGGAGTGCCGCCACGGCGTGCGCCCGGGTGCCCCACGGCTTGAACAGCCGTTCCAGCGCCACCCGTTTCGCCTTGCCGATCAGACGTCTGAGCAGGGAGACCTTCTCCCCGACGGTCACCGTGGCCGATGGCGGGCGAACCTGCGCGACCGGAACCGGGTCCGGAATACGGGCCGCGGCCTCGAGCAGGTCCCGAAGACTCACCTCGAGCTGCGGACGCGAGATCACGGGGGGCGGCCTGTCTTCGATGTACCCCTTCGCCATGTGGCGGCCGCGCTGAGCCTCGGCAGTCTGCAGCACGTGCACGACATCCTGAAAGTGCTCGTATTCCAGCAGTCTGCGCACCAGTTCCGCGCGCGGGTCCTCCTCCCATTCGTACCGCTCCGGCCGCGGAAGGAGCATCTGCGCCTTGATCCGGACCAGCGTCGCCGACATTTCGAGGAACTCCCCTGCCCTCTCCAGCGGCATGCGGTCGAGTCCCTCCTCGATGGCGCGAAGGAACTGCCCCGTGATGTGGGCAATCGGAATGTCCAGGATGTCGATATCCTGCGATCGAATCAGGTGCAGAAGCAGATCCAGGGGGCCCTGGAAACGGTCCAGTTCCACGACGAACGACTCTCCGCCGATTGCGATCGGAGACCCGGCCTGCGGTTTCGTGGAGCCTGAGATCATCTGGCTCTCTGTTCTTGATTCAACCTGCTGAATCGACTAGTTTTCAAGATTACCGTGCAAAAACCGAACAGCGAAGGATCTCGACCGTGCCGAATATCAAGAGCGCCAAGAAGAGACTGCGTCAGTCGCACGTCCGCCGCGATCGCAACCGGGCGGTTCGCTCGGAGCTGCGCACGCGCATCAAGACGCTGCTGGCCACCGAAGACTCGAAGGAAGCCGCCGAGCAGTACCGCGCCGTATCGTCGCTGCTGGATCGGGCGGCGCGAAAGGGCGTGATTCCGTCCAACGCCGCCGCGCGCAGGAAGTCGCGTCTCGCCCGCTTCGTGAGCGGTCTCGAGAGCTGACCCGCCGGCCGCGTCCTGCGGCCGGTATCCGGCACACACAGACAGACTCTCCGGCTCGGTCCCGCGGGTCCGGAGACCGAGATTGAGGGGCTGGATCAGCCCGCGCCTCCCCTGTCCGTCGATTCTTCCGACTCGCCGGAACCCTCGCCTTCCTCTTCGAGCATCTTCGAAACCGCGTCGAAGCTCTCCGGATCATCGAGGCTGAGTGACTCGAGAAATTCGAGCTCGTCCAGGAACTCATCGCCGCCGGACTCTTCGGCCGCCTCCTCTTCCACCACGTGCCCCTCTGACGGCGCCTCCACCGACTCATCGACCGCCGGTCCCGGGTCCCGGGCTTCCGCGCCCGATTCTTCTTCCTCGAGGACTTCCTCGAGGACTTCCTCCCGGGCTTCATCCTCCTCGGCGAGCACGACCTCGGACGCCGGCTCGCTCCAGGCACCCGGCTCGACGTGCTTCGTCGCTGCCGCCTCCGCCGGCGCGGTGACCTGAACCAGAACCGTCCCCAGTTCCGCCACCGCCTCTCGCTCCAGCTCCAGCTCGTCGCCCACCGACTCCAGCTCCTCACCGTACTCCGCCTTGCGACGCTCCCATTCCTCGTCGTCGAACTCGCCCACCTGGTGCCGCAGCTCCACCTCCTCGAGCTCGGCCGCACAGACGTCGTGGCGCTGCTCCAGCTCCGCCAGGCGCACCTGGCGCTCGGCCAGCGACGATTCCAGCTCTGCCTGGTGGCCCTGCAGCTCGTTCTCGACGCCGACGAGGCGATCCTTGTAGTCCGCTCGAACGCGCGAGGCCACCTCATGTCGATATTGTCCGCCGAGATCGTCCAGCCGGGACAGCCACTCCATGTACTGCGCCCGTTGATCCAGCAGGGACCGAATCGCCTCGGGTATCACCAGCAGCCGTCCTTCCTGCTCCGCGTTCATGCGTCCCCCTCCGCAACGAAGCGAATCTCTCCGCCCACGATCGTCGTTTGAATCCGACCGGTCAGTTCCCGACCCGCCAGTGGCGTGTTCCGGCTTCGCGAGTGGAAGCGAGCCGGATCCACGATCCACTTCTCCTCGGGTGCGTAGAGCACAATGTCCGCAGGCGCCCCCCGTCGCAACGATCCGGTGGGCAGTCCCATGATCCGCGCGGGCCCGCACGACATACGGTCGATCAGGCCGGACAACGTCATGTATCCGGGATCCACGAGGGCTTGCATGCAGAGCCCGAAGGCGGTTTCGAGACCGTTGATTCCGAACGGAGCGTCGTCGAATTCACGCTCCTTCTCGTCGTAGTGATGAGGTGCGTGATCGGTCGCGATTACGTCGATCACTCCCTCGACGAGGGCCTCTCGCACCGCGACGACGTCCTCCTCCAGCCTGAGCGGAGGGTTCACTTTGGCCTGGGTGTTGTATCCGCGGACCAGTTCCTCGGTGAGAATCAGATGATGCGGGGTGACCTCTGATGTCACCGCCAGACCCCGGTCCTTTGCCCAGCGCAGATGATCGACCGACTGCCGGGCCGAAACATGGCACACGTGCAGGTGTCCACCCGTCAATTCACTGAGCAGCACATCGCGTGCGACCATCGCCGCTTCAGCTGCATTTGGAATGCCCCGGAGCCCCAGCTCGGTCGCCACCCTGCCTTCGTTCATCACGCCGCCGTGCGTGAGTCCCGGGTCCTCGGCATGCTGCAGCACGGGAATGTCGAAGGTCTGCGTGTACTCCAGGAGCCGTCGCATCAGGCCCGAATTCCGTACCGGGTGCCCGTCATCCGAAACCGCGACGGCGCCAGCATGCACGAGCTCGCCGATCTCGGTCATCTTCTCGCCCTGCTGGCCGATCGAGGCCGCACCGATCGGCATCACGCGAGAGGCCCGGACCGCGCGCCCGGCCGCGCGCACGTAGCCGACCGCCGCCGGATCGTCGATCGGGGGATCCGTGTTCGGCATCGCCCAGATCGTCGTGAATCCTCCCGCTATCGCGGCCTTCGAACCGGTCGCGATGTCCTCCTTGTGCTCGCCGCCCGGCTCCCGCAAGTGGACATGCACGTCTATGAGCCCGGGCGAGATCGTCAGACCGGTCGCATCCAGCGTCTCGGCATCGTCGGGCTTCGAAATGTCAGCGCCGACGGCCTCGATCCGTCCGTCCACCACGAGCACGGCCGCGAGGTCGTCGATGTCTTGCGACGGATCGACGACCCTGCCGCCTTCGATATACAGGGGCCGGCTCATTCTTCCCCCTTCTTGGCTTCTTCCGCCCGTTCCGGCGCTCCGCCGGCGAGCAGGTAGAGAACGGCCATGCGAACCGCGACTCCGTTGGTCACCTGCGACAGGATCACCGACTGTGGACCGTCAGCCACTGTCGAATCGATCTCCACGCCCCGATTCATGGGTCCCGGGTGCAGCACCACGATCTCGCGCGGAGCTTTGTCGAGTCGCTCCTGCGTGACGCCGTACACTCGATTGTACTCGCGGAGCGAGGGAATGAACCCGGCATTCATCCGCTCCAGCTGCAACCTGAGCACGTTCAGCGAATCCGCCCATTGGATCGCGTCCTCTATGTGTGTGAACACCTGGACGCCCATTTCTTCGATCCGGGTGGGGATCAGGCTCCTGGGACCGCAGACTGCCACTTCCGCGCCCGACTTCTGCAGACCGTATATGTTCGAGCGTGCGACGCGAGAGTGGACGATGTCACCGACGATGCAGACCTTCAGCCCTTCGATGCGTCCGAACGAGTCGCGCAGCGTCAGCATGTCGAGCAGCGCCTGCGTAGGGTGCTCGTGCTGTCCATCCCCCCCGTTGATCACGTTCGAGGGAATCCGGTCGGCGAGGAACTGCGCGGCCCCCGAAGACCCGTGGCGGATCACCACCATGTCGATCCGCATCGCCTCGAGATTTCGCGCCGTGTCCACCAGCGTCTCACCCTTGACCACCGACGAGCCGCTCGCGGCCACGTTCACGGTATCCGCACCCAGGCGCTTCTCCGCGAATTCGAAGGAGATACGGGTACGGGTGGACGGCTCGAAGAACAGGTTCACGATGGTCTTGCCGCGGAGAACCGGCACCTTCTTGATCGCCCGCTCGCTGATTTCCTTGAACGGCTCGGCCGTATCGAGGATCGCCTGGATCGTCTCCCCGGACACGTTCTCGAGACCGACCAGGTCCTTTCCGAGGCCCGATTCCTTTCGCTTCTCGCTCATTTCGCCTCCGTCGCGGAGACCAGCGTCACGGATGAATCTCCATCCAGCTCCGGGACCCGGACTTCCACCAGGTCTCGCTCCCCGGCTTCTATCTTGATACCCACGTAATCGGCCTGGATCGGCAGTTCCCGACCCCCACGATCGACGAGAACGCACAGTTCGATTTTGCGTGGGCGACCGAAGTCCGCGAGTTCCTGAAGCGCGGCACGAATCGTCCTGCCGGTAAACAGGACATCGTCCACGATCACGACCCTGGCACCGGTGATCTCGGTCGGGATCTCCGTCATTCCTATGACCGGCATCGGTCCGATCTGGTGCAGGTCATCACGGTAGAGGGTGATGTCGAGACTGCCGGTCGGCGTCTCGATTCCGTGGGTGCGTTCGAGGATCTCCGCGAGACGGGCGGCGAGCTGAACGCCGCGTCGACGGATGCCCACGAGAAGCAATCCCTCGGCTCCGCCGTCTGCGATCTCCGTCGCCAGAGTCACGAGGGCGTCGTCGACTCCTCGCGCGTCGAGCACCTGCTGTGTGTCATCCGGTGTCATTCCGTATCACCCCCTGGCCCGTGGCGGACCGGGATCGAGTCGTGACGGCGTGCGATGTACCTGCGCAGGCGGGTCTCCGGGTCCGAAGGAATGCGGTCCGCGGCTCCGGCCCGCCGCAGTATACCGACCCCCTCCCGGGGGATCAACGGCCCCGATTGACGGGTCTGAAGCCGAAATCGCGCCCCCGACCGATTCCCGCCTTCGCTTGTCCCGCCGGGTCGTGGTTCCTAGCTTTGCGCGCCTCGCCACGACCGGCACGAAGAGCCGGCCGCCGACTTCACGAAACGACGGGAGGACCATGAAACGGCTCGTGACCGCGCTCCTGGCGACGACGCTGACGGCGCTCGCGGCTCCCGTGCCGGCCGTCGCCGTGACCGTGAGCACTCCCACCCCGGACGTCGCCGTTACGGAAACCGGGGGTGCGCCGCACTCGTGGAGCGTTTCGGTGCAGGATGCTCCGAGCGGTGACGATGCGGCAGACGCCGAGGGTCTCGTTCCCGTCCCGAATCCCGGCTGGACGAGCCTGCTTCCGCCTCTCGTAGCGATCGCGCTCGCACTCGTGTTCAAGGAAGTGGTGGTTTCGCTCTTCTTCGGCGTATGGCTGGGAGCGCTTCTGTATACGGGTTTGAACCCGATCAGCGCGACGATGCGGACGATCGACAGCTTCATCACGCCCGCCCTGGTGGACGCCGATCACGCCGCGATCATCGTCTTCTCCTTCCTGCTCGCGGGAATGGTCGGAGTGATCAGCCGCAGCGGTGGTACCCGGGGAATCGTCGAGGCCGTTCGGCCCCTGGCGACGTCACCTCGCAGGGCGCAACTCGCGACGTATTTGAGCGGTCTCGCGATCTTCTTCGACGACTACGCGAACACGCTCATCGTGGGCAACACGATGCGACCGATCACCGATCGGATGCGGGTATCGCGCGAGAAACTGGCATACATCGTCGACTCCACGGCTGCCCCGGTGGCGGCGATCGTCTTCGTCTCCACCTGGGTCGGTTTCGAGATCTCGCTGATCGGGGACGGACTGGCCGCGGCAGCCGCGCAGTCGGGAGGACAGATCGAGATCGCGGCCCTTGCCGATGCCAACCCGTTCACGGTCTTCCTGCATTCGATTCCGTACCTGTTCTATCCGATTCTCGCACTCATCATGGTGGGACTCGTGATCACGCTTCAGCGCGACTTCGGGCCGATGCTACGGGCGGAGCAGCGCGCTTCGCGCGGCGACGGGCTGTACCGCGAGGGGGCGATGCTGATGTCCGAGGCCGGCTCGGAGCACATGGAGCCGGAGCCCGGCACTCCGCTCCGCTGGTACAACGCCGTGCTCCCGGTGGTCACGGTGATCGTGGTGGTGCTGCTGGGTCTCTATTTCGAGGGACGTGCCAACCTCGGCCGACCCGGTACCATCTGGGAGGTGTTCGGCGAGGCGAACGCATTCCATGCGCTGCTATGGGGCTCGCTGGCCGGCTGTCTCATGGCGATCGCTCTCGCGGTAGGGCAGCGCATTCTGCCATTGGCGGACGCCATCGGCTCGATGGTCGGTGGGATGCGCGCGATGCTCCTCGCGGGTCTCATCCTCGTGCTCGCCTGGTCCCTGAGCAGCGTTACCGAGGTGCTGGGCACGGCGCAGTACCTGAGCGGCCTCCTCGAAGGCAACCTGCGACCTGAGTTCCTGCCGGTTCTCGTCTTTCTTACCGCGGCGTCGATCTCCTTTGCGACCGGTACCTCCTGGGGAACGATGGCGATCCTCATTCCCCTCGTCATTCCGCTCGCCGTGGGTATCGGCGGCGCGGCCGACTTCGATGCGGGAAGCCACTACTCGATCCTGCTCGGATCGATCAGCTCGGTGCTGGCCGGAGCGATTTTCGGGGATCACTGCTCGCCGATCTCGGACACGACCGTCCTGAGCTCGATGGCCTCGGCCTGCGATCACGTGGACCACGTGCGAACACAGCTGCCGTACGCGCTGACCGTGGGAGTGGTGGGCATGCTGGTCGGCGACATCCCGACCGCGTTCGGATTGCCGCCCTGGATCAGCTACCTGGTAGGAGCGACGATCCTGTTCTCTCTGCTGCGCTTCGTGGGGAAGAAGGACTTCGACTCGCCGCAGTGGGCGGGCAGCGCCGAGGGCTGAGGGCGCGAGGACGCAGGCAGGGATCCCGATTTCGAACCAAAGGGGTTCCGAAGGCCGACCTCAGAGGCCGGCCTCCCGCGCCCAGTAGGACTCTCTCCAGGTCAGTCCGACTTCGTCGAGCATCTGCTGGAACTCCGGCCGCGTGATGAACCCCGGGAAATCGGCGAGAAGCCAGACGAGGCCGCGGGATCGGCAACCCTCGTTAATCTGCTCGGCGTCATACCAACGCCGGAGGTAACCAAAGGCGATCTCGTCCCGGTCAGCCCAGTACGCCATCAACGCGGCCCAGCGGTAGAGCTCTTCCTCGACCGCCGCCTCGATCTGTCGGTCGAGGGCCGCGGTGTCCCCTCGCGCGATGATCCACCCCACATCGTCCCTGAACATCTCCGCCGTGTCGCGCCCGGCTTCGGCGAGCACCTGAACCGCCTCCTCCAGGCGTCCCTGGTTGCGCAGGGAGATCGCCAGGTCGTAAACAACCCAGTCGGAGTCGGGCCAGCGGAGCCGGAGCTGACGGAGGTCGTCCTCGATCTCGGCGCTGCGACCGACAAGCCGGTAGAAGAAGACCCGCCAGTTATGATAGGCGCGGTCCAGGGGGTTCGCGGCGACGGCCCGGTCCAACATGATGGCGGCGGAATCTGGCCGGCCCATGGTGTGCATGTACCAGCCGAGAAACATCAGCGCGTCCGGCTGCTCCGGATCGAGTTCCACGGCGCGCTCGAACTCCCGCCTCGCCCCCTCGAAATCGAACTCGTGCTCCCACAGGGCGTGGCCGAGGGCCACGCGGGGTGTGACGAGCGTCGAGTCCCGCTCCAGGGCCCTCCGCGCGGCCTCCCGCGCCGACGGAATCCACCGCGCCGCCCGCTCGCACCACGTCCCCTCGCCACCGTGCGCCATCTGAACCAGCATGACGGCGTAGTAGCCCCATGCCTCCGCGTAATCCGGATCGATCCGGGTCGCCGCCTCGAAGTGCTGCATCGCTACCGGTGTGAAGTTTGCCCCCCGCTGCCAGGCAGCGACGCCCTTCACGAATTCCCTCCGTGCTTCCGGGTCGAGCTCGGACACGCCATGGGGAGAGCCCAGGCCCAACTCGGCCGAGGCCCACTGCACGAGATCCGGGACGATCGAATAGAGGTCTTCCGCGGCCCTTCCGATCGTCGCGATTCCCAGGGAAGTCATGCTGGCCGCATCGACGAGCTCCGCCCGAGCCCAGATCGAGTCCTCCCTGCTCTCCAGGCGGGTCAGCCAGACGATGTCAGCCCGCAGCAGCTCGTGCAGGTCACGCACGGGATCGTCGGAATCGCGGTAGGAGCGGGTGACGTTCCATGAGAGCGGCGCGATCTCGTATCCCCCCAGACGCTGGATCACGTCGACGAACAACCCTTCTGCCAGCAGCGTGTCCGTGATACCCTCCCCTGCAAAATCGAAGGGAACGACCGCCACGCGCCGAAGCTCCGGCGCGCTGGCGCCGTCGCCGCCGAGTCGCGTCGTCAGGTACACGCCCGCTGCGGTCAGAAGAACCAGGGCGGCGATCGTAATGTCGCGCCATGAAATACGCTTCGCGTCCCGTCGGCGGAGCTTCTCGTCGCCGCGCGACAGCGCCGCGGCGAACGCTCCCGCGCTCTCGTACCGGTCCGCCGGCACCTTGGCCAGCGCCCGCTCCAGCGCCGCCACCACTCCCTCAGGCACCGTCGGGCGCAGGGTCCGCACGTCCGGTACCGGCGCCATTGCGTGGCGCGCCATGATCGCCTGCGACGACGGACCCGTGTACGGCGGCTCGCCCCCCAGCATTTCGTACAGCACGCAGCCAAGCGCGTACACATCGCTCCGCGCGTCCACGTCGTCACCCGACACCTGCTCGGGACTCATGTAGTGTGGTGTCCCCACCGACACCCCGGTCCGCGTGAGCTTTTCCGCTTCCGCCTCCGGTGCTACCCGCGCCACCCCGAAGTCCATCAGCTGCGGCTGCTCGCCCTCGAACAGCACGTTCTCAGGTTTGATGTCCCGATGCACGATCCCTCGCCCGTGCGCCTCCTCGAGCGCCGCCGCCAGCTCCGACGTAATCCGCAGCGCCTCCTCCATCGGGAGCTGCTTCTCCCTCTCCAGCCGCTCGCGTAGACTCTCGCCTGGCACGTACGGCATCACGTAGTAGAGAAGACCGTCAGCGTTGCCGGAGTCGTAGACGGGCAGAATCCCAGGGTGGCGCAGTGAGGCCGCGATCCGAATCTCGCGCAGAAACCGATCGGCCGTGGTCGAGTCACTGAACTCGGGGTGCAGAACCTTGATCGCCACCGGGCGAGCGTGCTTCAGGTCGTCGGCCAGGTAGACCGTCGCCATCCCTCCGCGACCGATCTCCTCGTCGATCACGTACCGGTCGGAAAGGGCCGCGCGTAGTGACGTGAGCTCGTCGAACATACAGCGCTCCCGGCGGTTGGAAGAGCTTCGTTGAGACTGACTAAACTAGGAATGCCGGCCGAAGTTCGCCACGCACTCCCCGACCGGCTGCGTCTCGCGGCGTTGCACGCGCGATGCTCCTGAGGTGCAGGAGGCGGCGCAAGTGAGGACTCACCGCTCTCACCTCCGCCCACGCGATCACTTGCAGACTTGCAAATCCTATGTCAAGCTCTAATGCCAAATAAACATTGACAAAGCATTGACAAACAACAGGAAGTGTGCAAGATTAAGTCGAGTGAGGAGGGCTGGACGATTCGACCTCCGTCGACCATACGTCTGACTCTTGAAGCGGAGACCTGACAGTGAGAATGAAGAAGGTGGTGCACGCGCTGACGATTCCCTTCGCGATGTTCGCGAGTCTCGTCGAGCCGATCTGACGGTCTACGCCAGTCGCCACCCGGCAACACGTTTCAGCCGACTGGCGTCAGCGGCGGGCCTCCCGCGAGTACGGAGCGGACGTTGTCCGCCGCCAGTCGCCACATGGCAGTTCGAGCCTCGGTGGTCGCACTCCCGAGGTGAGGCAGGACGTAACAGTTGGGCAGATCGCGCAACGGGTCCGGCACTTCCGGTTCGTCAGGGAACACGTCGAGACCGGCCGCGGCCAGATGGCCTTCGCGCAGGGCGGCCGCCAGGGCCTCCGTTTCGACGATCCCTCCACGCGCCGTATTCACCAGGACCGACCCTCTCCTCATCGACGCAATCGCACTTGCATCCAGCAAGCCCTCGGTTTCACGGCCGAGCGGGAGGTGGACGCTGACGACGTCCGATTCGGACAGCAGTTCCTCGACACTTCCTGCTCGACGAGCCCCCAGTTCCGTTTCGAAACCGGGCCTCAGATTCCGATCCCAGTAGACGACCGCCATTCCGAACGCATTCGCCCTGCGAGCGGTCGCCTGCCCGATCCGGCCGGCGCCGAGGATTCCGAGGCTTCTGCCCTGAAGCCCCATCCCGAGGAGCTGTGTCGGATGCCAACCCTCCCATTCCCCGCTGCTCGCGAGGGCGAGTCCCTCGCGCAGTCGTCGGGCGGCGGCCAGGATCAGCCCCATGGCCAGATCGGCGGTGGCGTCCGTCAGGACGTCCGGTGTGTTCGTGACCTCGATGCCCCGGTCACGGATCGCCCGGATGTCCAGGTTGTCCGTCCCGACGCCGTAGTTGGCGACGATCTCGAGTGCCGGATACCGGACCAGCTCGGGTTCGGCCACGGGTTGTGACACGAGGGGAATGACCGCGCTGACACGCTCCGCGGTACCGGCCGGGTGCTCGACGTCCGGACGGGCGAACCGCGTCGTGTGGCCGGCCGGCCATTCCGGAGCGTCGCCGGCGAGCTCCCGGAGCTCGGGCGCCACGAGCACGATCGGCGAGTCCGTCACGGGGCCCCGTCCGACGTAACGGAAGCAGTTCCCGGTCCGCCACGCCGGGCCGCGAAGAACTCCCTGAGCATCCGCGACGCCTCGTCAGCTCCGACGCCGGTCTCGAGCTCGACGAAGTGATTGAGCCGCGAATCCTGCACCAGGTTCGCCAGCGAACCACACATGCCCGCCTTCGGATCCGCCGCGGCGAACACCAGGCGCGGGATGCGCGCCAGCACGATTGCCCCGGCACACATGGCGCACGGCTCGAGTGTCACGTAGAGGGTGTGGTCCAGCAGTCGCCAGTCGCCCAGCTTCTCCGCCGCCGCACGAATCACCCGGATCTCGGCATGGGCGGTCGGGTCGGAGACTTCCCGGGTCCGATTGTGATCGGCGAAGGCCGTGCCATCCGGGGCGACGAGTAGCGCCCCCACCGGCACTTCACCGCGCTCCGCGCCGAGCCTGGCCTCGGCCAGCGCCCGGTCCATGAAGGCCCGGTCCTGTCGCTCACCGGAAGCGTTCACTCGGATGGGCCTGCGGACTCTCGACTCGTCGCCTCGGGCCCCTCGTCGGGAGAGCCAGCACGACCTTCTGCTAGCGTCTCCAGCGCGCGATCGATCCGCTCCAGCGAGCGTTCGCGCCCGAGCAGCGCGATCACGTCGAAGATGCCGGGGCTCTCGGCCGATCCCATCAGGGCCAGCCGAAGCGGCTGAAATAGCTTGCCGGCCCCGATCCCGAGCTCCGACGCGGCCGCACGTAGCCGTTCCTCCAGCAGATCGTGGTCGAAATCGTCCAGTCCCGCGAGTACGTCTCGCACGGCTGCGAGCCGTTCGGTCGTCTCGTCGGCATGCTTCCAGTGCTTGCGAGCCGCCTTCTCGTCGTATTCGATACGATCGAGTGGTGTGAAGAACGGCCGGGCCTGCGAAGCCATCGACTCCACCGTACGCGCCCGCGTCTTCACGAGGTCTGTAACCGCCCGAAGCCGCTCGGGCTCGGCTTCTGCCCTCTCTCGTTCAATCCCGGGCAGCAGCTCGAGCAGCACGGGAGCGAGTCGCTCCGCGCTTTTCCGCTGGAGGTGTCTACCATTCAGCCACTCCAGTTTCTCGGGATCGAACACAGAGCTCTTCTTCAGAATCCGGTCCAGTGAGAAAGCCTCGACCAGCTCCGGCAGGTCCATGACCTCCCGGTCGTCGCCGGGGGACCAGCCGAGAAGGGCGAGAAAGTTGACCAGGGCCTCGGGCAGGATTCCCTCCTCGCGAAACGCCTCGACCGAGGCGGCTCCATGGCGCTTCGAGAGTCGCTTTCCGTCGGCTCCCAGAATCATCGGCAGGTGCCCGAAGATCGGGAGCATCGCGCCGAGCGCCTCGTAGATGAGAATCTGCTTCGGCGTGTTGGACAGGTGGTCGTCCCCCCGGAGCACATGGGTGATTCCCATATCGATGTCGTCGGAGACCACCGCGAGATTGTAGACCGGTGTTCCGTCCGAGCGGAGCACGACGAAATCATCCATGTGAGCGTGCTCGACCGTGGTCGGCCCGTGGACGATGTCATCGAATGTGGTCGAGCCATCCGGGACCGAGTAGAAGAGGGCGTGCGGCTCGCCCGCTGCGAGCCGCTCAGCTGTCTCCGCTCCGCCATGACCGGGCAATTCCGAGCGGCGCAGCGGACGACCTTCCTCGCGCAGTCGCGTCCTGATCTCGGCCAGCTCGTCCTGCGTGGCGAAACAACGCCATGCTCGTCCGCCTGCCAGCAGGCGCTCCGCGTCGGCCCGGTGCCGCTCGATCCCATACGCCTGGTGCACGGGCGGCTCGTCGACCTCGAGTCCCAGCCACTGCATCGCATCCAGGATCTGATTCGTCATATCGCCGCTCGAGCGCTCTCGGTCGGTGTCCTCGATCCGGAGAAGGAAGTCACCCCCCTGGTTCCGGGCGAAGAGGTAGTTGAACAGCGCGGTTCGTGCCCCGCCGACGTGCAGGTATCCCGTCGGGCTCGGCGCGAATCGAACACGTGGCTTAACGCTTTTCATAGCAATTCTTACGGCTTTCGTTTCAAGTGCTGTCTAACACGAGGACGTTGCGCCGACATGGGCTGCTTTACCTGACGGCAGCGCCGTCCTCACGTGGCAGCTGCGAGTGGCGGGTCCCCGACCGGAGTCCCATCTTGCACCCGGAACGGATCGGACGCCAGCAGCCTCGGTCGGGACCCGAAGCACCCGGTGCGGGGCAGACAGGGCACCGGCCGGAGAACTATCAGGAGATTTCCCGATGCCCGAAACGAGACCGGTCTACCTGCTCCCCGGACTCCGGAGCCCCTTTGCGCAAATCGACCGCGAACTGTCGCGATTCGATGCGCTCAAGCTGTCGATTCCGGTGGTACAGCAGACCGTAGCGGGGCCCCGGGGAACGGGCGTGGATGGATCCGGCGAGGTGGACATGGTCGTCTGGGGTGCGGTCGTCCCGAACATCGGCATCAGCAACTGGGCCCGGGAAGTATGGCTCGACGCCGGACTGGATCCGCACGTGCCGGCGTGGACGACCGTGCAGCAGTGTGCGACCAGTCTTGCCGCGGCCACACAGGCAGCTTCAGCGATCAGGATCGGGCACGGCGACCTGGCTCTCTGTGGGGGCGTCGATTCGATGTCGGATACCCCGATCGGGCTTTCGAAGGGCCTGAGCCGGGCGCTCAGGCGGGCCGGTTCGGCCCGCGGCACCGGAGCCGCATTACGGCAGCTGCGGAAGATCAGGCCGAAGGACGTCAGGCTCGCGATACCGGCGGTCAAGGAGCGGTCGACCCGAAAGTCGATGGGGGAGCATTGCGAAGAGATGGCCAAGCGCTGGTCGATTCCGCGCGAAGACCAGGACCGGTACGCAGTCGACAGCCATCGGAAGGCGGTCGCGGGCAGTAGCGACGGCTTCTTCCGGTCTCTCCTGGTCGCGCCCGGGACCTTCCCGGTGGATGCCGACACCATGCCCCGGTCGGATACTTCGTTCGAAGCGCTATCCGCCCTCAGGCCGGTCTTCGATCGACAGTCCGGAACGCTGACGGCCGGCAACTCGTCGCCTCTGACGGACGGAGCGGCCTGCTGCTGGGTCGCCGGTGACGCAGGACTCGATCGCCTTCCCGACTCGCTGCCGCGAGTTCGGCTGCTCGACTGGGAGCAGGCGGCGATCGATCCTCGAACGGAAGGCCTCCTGATCGCGCCGGCGATCGCCATTCCCCGGCTCCTGGTTCGCAACGGTTTGAGCTACGATCAGATCGACCTGTGGGAGATCCACGAAGCCTTCGCTGCACAGGTACTCTGCACGATCGCAGCCCTGGAGAGTCCCGAGTGGATGAAAGAACGCGCGCAGGTCACCGACGGGCTGGGGGAGTTTCCACGCGACCGCGTGAATCCGAACGGCGGCAGTATCTCCATCGGACACCCGTTCGGGGCCACCGGCGCTCGAATCCTTTCGCAATGCGCGGCAGAACTCGCGAGCCGACCGGCCGGAACGCGGGCCGTGGTCAGCGTATGCGCGGCCGGCGGCCTCGGACACGTCGCTCTGCTCGAAGCAGTCTGACGAGTTCGTTCGGGTTCAGCCCGCCACGGGGTTCGGCTCCGCCCCTGAACGCGGCCCGTTGCTTGCGCCGCTGACCTCTTCCTCATCCGGAGCCGGGAACCGCGTCACCCAGGCCAGGCGGACGAGCACCAGGAAGAGGAGCGCTCCGAGCCCGACGTGGGCCGCGCGAAGCGCCCCGTTGAGCATCGTCAGCACCATCGCTGCGCCTACCGCGAGCTGCGCGATCGCCACGGCCGATACGTAGAAAGCGCTGCGGCGGGGCTCCGGGTCATCGGGCCGGGCACGAAGGACCAGGAACGGAAGTGCCAGGCACCACGCGACGAGCAGGTAGGCCAGCAGTCGGTGGCCCCAATGAACGTGGATGAGCGGATTCCCACCCGCGGGCATCCACGATCCGTTGCATGCGGGGAAACCCAGGCAGGCGGGACCGGCATCCAGGTTGGCGACCAGCCCCCCGGCGACCACGACGACCAGCCCGAAGACGGCGCTCCAGAGTGTGAGCTTGGCGGAACGGTCCAGCTTCCGGACACGCCCGGGCGACAGCGCCTCGCTCGCGGCCACCGCAAGGGTCGCCAGCAGAACCATTGCCGTTCCGAGGTGCAGGATCACGGAGGCCGGAGGCAATTCCAGCCAGACGGTGATCGCTCCGAGCAGGATCTGGACGACCAGCAACGTCACTGCGAGAAGGCTGTATCGACGCAGGCGGACCCATGTGCCCGACACCGGCACATCGATCGAGGGGCGATCACGATTCGCCGATCGAAAGGCGCTCACGGCGAGCCAGACCACGATTCCGGCGACGACCAGCGCCGCCAGCCGGTGTCCGTACTCGATTGCGGTCGGGAGGTCCATCGGTGGCAGCAGCTGGCCGTTGCACAGCGGCCAGTCGTCACCGCAGCCCATGCCGCTACCCGTGATCCTCACCACACCGCCGAATATGATCAAAGCCAGGCTCGCCGCGGCACCTGCCGTCGCCAGCCGGCCCCAGCTTGTCCGAGCTCGGACGGATCGAGTCAACGTGCACTCCTGACCGTATGTTCCCGTCTCGCGTCCTGACGTATGGACCGGACGGGCGAATCGGGATTAGGTTCTTCTCACCACGCGCCGGAAGATAGACGGCCGGGTCGAAGATCGCTACGAATTCGTCCCGGCTCGAAACCAGGGGAAAATGATCGACTCGAGCAGCACCCTCGCCCGTCCGGTATCCCCTCTCCGGCGACTGATACCTCGCCTTCAGCCTCATCGCTACGCCCTTGCCGCTGCCGCCGTCGCGCTGGTCGCCAGCGCTGCCATCGGGCTGGCGTTCCCCCTGGTGGTCCGCTACCTCATGGACGCCGCTTTCGAGGTTCGGGACCCCGAGATGCTCAATCGGGTCGCGATCTTCCTGATCGGGTTGTTCGGCATCCAGGCGGTTCTCAACTTCGTGCAGGTATTCCTGCTGGGCGCCACGGCGGAGCGCGTCGTCGCCGGCCTGAGGACCGACCTGTACTCCCACTTGCTGACCCTGTCGCCGGGCTTCTTCACGAACCGAAACTCGGGCGAGCTCACCGCCCGCCTGGCGTCCGATTGTTCGACGCTCGGAACGGTGCTGAGTCACCAGGTGGCCGAGTTCTTCCGGCAGGTTCTCTTCCTGTTCGGCGGGCTGGCGCTCCTGGCCGTCCTTCATTCGCGGCTGATGCTGACCACGGTAACGGTAGCCCCGATCGTCGTGTTGAGCGCCTATGCATTCGGTCAGATTCTGCGAAAGCAGAGCACCAAGGTTCAGGACCGGCTGGCCCAGGCGAACGCGGCGGCCGAGGAGGCGCTCACGCAGATCCCGGTGGTTCAGAGCTTCGTGCGTGAAGGGTGGGAAGAGCAGCGATACGGGTCACGGATCCAGTCTGCGCTGCGGGAAGCCGTTGGACGCTCGCTCGTGCGGGGCGTGTTTTTCGGACTCGTCACCTTCATCGCGTTCGGAGGCGTCGCCGTCGTTCTGTGGGAGGGAGGTCGGCTGGTCATCGCCCAGGAGATCACCGCGGGTGAACTCGTTTCCTTCCTGCTCTATGCGGTGACCGTGGCTGCAGCGATCACCGCTCTGGCTTCACTCTGGTCGGGTTATCAGGAGGCGATGGGGGCGGCTCAACGAGTCTTCGACCTGATGGACACGGAGCCGGAGATCATGGAGCCCCGGCACTCCGAGGCTCTTCCGCCGGCCAGCGACCCCGGCGGACTGGCGTTCCACGACGTCTGGTTCCGTTACGGGCAGGAAGAGCCGTGGATTCTCAGGGGGCTGAGCGTCGAGTTGAAGCCCGGAGAGGCCGTGGCCCTCGTGGGGCCGAGCGGAGCCGGCAAGACGACGATCGCGTCGCTCGTTCCCCGCTTCTGGGATCCGACGCAGGGTCACATCACGCTTCGGGGCACGGACCTCAGGCGGATTCCGCTCATCGAGCTTCGCACCGCCGTGGGCATCGTACCGCAGGACCCGCTTCTGTTCGCCGACACCGTAGCGGCGAACATCGCTTACGGGAAGCCGGAGGCGACCGCCGAGGAAATCGAGCGGGCCGCACGTCTGGCTCACGCGCATGAATTCATCGAACGCCTGGCGGAAGGTTACGATAGCCAGGTCGGCGAAAGGGGCAGCAGACTCTCCGGCGGTCAGCGCCAGAGAATCGCGATCGCCCGGATCTTCCTGAAGGAGCCGGAGATCCTCATCCTCGACGAGGCCACGAGCAGCCTCGATACTGAGAGCGAGCAGCTGGTCGAGCAGGCACTGGAGAGCGCGATGCGGGGTCGAACGACCCTGATCATTGCCCACCGACTGCGAACGGTGCAACGCGCGGACCGGGTTCTCGTGGTCGACGGGGGCGAGATCCTCGAGCAGGGGCGCCACGCGGAGCTCGCCTCGGCCGATGGGCTGTACGCGCGCCTGTACCGGGGTCAGCTGCTCGATCCGGAACCGGAGTTCGTGGAGGAAGCAGCAGTCAGACCCTTCGAGGATGTCACGGCAGGCTGATCGCGACGACGGCGCATCAGCCGGCGGCAGCCGGCGCGTCTTCCCCCGAGAGCAGCATCTCGGCATCCCGCAGCAGGATTTCCTCCGTCTGGGGTCCGATATAGGTCCTGCGAATCACCCCGTCCGGACCGATCAGCATGGTGAACGGATAGCCCGGCGCACCGAACCTCCCCACCGCGACCGCATCGCTGACGATCCAGATCGGGTAGTTGATGCCGGCCTCGACTGCGAATGCGAGGATCTCCTCCGGTCTGCCTGAGCCCACTGCCGGGGCGATGATGGTGGCGCCGAGCGCCTCCAGTTTCTCCTGCGCGCGCACCAGGTGAGGGATCTCCACCCGGCACGGTGGGCACCACGTACCCCAGAAATTCAACAGCACGACCTGACCACGATAGTCGCTCAGACGGGCGGCCCGGCCTTCCAGAGTCATGAAAGGCTCGTCGGGCGCCGGGATCGCCAGCCAGTCCGACGGCCCGACTGCGAGCGGGTCCGGTCGGGCCCCGGCCGCCGACCGGCCGCTCGCGGCGGCACGATCCGACGGCGCAGCTGTCCGGTACGAGAACACGCTCGCCGCCAGCGCGATGAGGCTGAGCAGCAGGAGCGCGAGAGAACGTCGGAGCGTCACGGAGCCTTCGCGAAGGGGTAGAATTCGGACGCGAAGGTGCAACCGGTCAGGTGGTGAATACGGGCAGTGTCTACCGCTTCCTCTCGAGATCGAGGCGGGATCCGGTAGGAGAGCGGCGCAGTGCCCAGCTTAGCCATGAACCGGCTGAACGGAACGGCAGGCAGCGAACCGATGTTCGAATTCTCGAGCGCGCGCTCGAGATGCCTCCGATCGCCCGTCACGAAGGTGAGCAGGGCACCCGGCGTCAGGCGCTGAATCTGTCGGGCCTGCAGACCGGAGTTCCGACTGCGCAATTCGAGGACGAACTCCGAGTAACGCCACAGCAGGTCGAGACATTCCTCGAGCTCGGCATCGGTCTGGATCGGATCGAGGTCGGCCTCCGGCCGCATCGGTTCTGCAACCACGGCGTCCGGGGGCGGAACCCGGGCCTCGAAGGCATTCGTGATCTCCTTCTGAGCGGGAGAGCCGAACGGCGCTTCGAAACGAAATCCGTCGTACTCGGTGCTGCCCCGGGTGAGCTCCCAGCGAAAGTGCCAGCGGGATTCACCGAGCACCTCGCGCATCGCGTGAATGCACCCGAGGAACTGCACGGCGCCCAGGGTCGGTGCCCCTCGATCACCGCGGATTCGCAATACGGTCCATTCTCTCATGCGCGGAATCTCTGCGCGGACCGAGAGACTGGCAACCACGCGGATCGGAGCGGGATGTGAAAGAGGATCATCCCGGGCAACGGGGCGGCCCCCCAATTTGTTCCTGACCCGCCGCCGGCTGATGATCCTCTCT
Organism: Gemmatimonadota bacterium; assembly: GCA_023554245.1. GTDB lineage: Bacteria > Gemmatimonadota > Gemmatimonadetes > Palauibacterales > Palauibacteraceae > Carthagonibacter > Carthagonibacter metallireducens. Next base: position 17,170 of record JAMJQL010000011.1, on the reverse strand, counting down.
CACCTGCATCATGCCGGCAGGGCGTCACGTGAGAATCACCCGGCCGTCACCAGCTCCCTTCCCGGCTTCGGCTCGTCGTCTTCATGCCGTGCCCCGGCGACCTGCTCCCTCCCGGAGTCTCTCGCGGCTTCCATCTCATGCATTTTGTCGGACGATTGCCGCAGATGTATACGCATGAACGTCTTGAAGTCATCGAGCACCGAGTGCAGAACGGGCAGAATCACGAGAGTCAGGAAGGTCGCGAAAGTCAACCCGGCGATCACGGCGATCGCCATCGGCCCCCACCAGGCCGCCTGCTCTCCGCCCCAGTACAGGTCCGGCCGGAGCCGGGAATAGAGCCCCTCGAAGTCGAAATTGAGTCCGATCGCGAGTGGAACGAGTCCCATTACCGTGGTGATGGCCGTCAATGTCACCGGACGGAAGCGTGTCAAGCCACCCTGGATCAGCGACTCCCTCTCCTCCATTCCGTCTCTCGTCCGAAGGATGTCGATGTAGTCCACGAGCACGATCGCGTTGTTGACCACGATCCCGGCCAGGCTGATGACTCCCACACCGGACATGATCACGCCGAAGGGCATCCGGAATACGAGGAGGCCGATGAGAACACCGATCGTGGATAGAATCACGGTGCCCAGGATCAGCAGTGGCTTCAGCACCGAGTCGAACTGCGAGACCAGGATCATCCCAATCAGAAACAAGGCCAGGATGAAAGCGCCCGCGAGGAATTGCTCCGATTCCTGCTGCTCCTGCTGCTGACCGGTGTAAGAGAGGCGGTACCCCGCGGGCAGCTCCGCCCGGAACGGCACCAGCGTTTCCTGCACTTCGGCCAGGACCGCGTTGGCGTTGTTTCCTGCCCTGACATCGGCCGAGACCGTGACGACCCGGTCCAGATCCTTCCGATTGATGCCGCTGTACCCCTCCTCCACGCGCCACGAGGCTACGGCCGGTAGAGGAACCTGGACACCTTCCTCGGTCGAGATCGTCAGGTCGGCCAGCGAGTTGAGATCGTTCCTGTACTGCTCAGCGAGACGAACGACGATGTCGTACTCGTCCTCTCCATCCCTGAATTCCGAGGCCTCCGTCCCGTTGATCGCATTTCGTACCGTGAGGCCGATCTTCTGCGTGTTCAGACCGAACAGCTTCGCCTTCTCCCGATCCACCTCGATCCGCAACTCCGGTCGGGCCTCTGCCAGATCGCTCTCCAGTCCTTCCATTCGCGCGGCTACGGGGGCGTTCGAGAGAATCTGCACGGCGCGGTCGCCGAGCTGCTTGAGGGTCTCGAAGTCCTCTCCGGCGATCTCGATGTTGACCGGCAGTCCCGTCGGCGGCCCCTCCTGCGGCTTGTCCACGCTGATCTCGGCGCCCGCGATTCCGCTGCCGATCGATGAGCGCATCTCTTCGAGCGTCCCGAACGAATCGAACTCGCGCTCCTTGTAGTCGACGAGCGCTACCGCCACCGTCGCGTACTGCGTGCCGGTCTCGTTTCCGAAGCCGCCCACCTTCTGACCGGTGGTGGCGACCACCGACTCGTAGTCCCCCGATTCCTCGAGTGCCGCGAGCTCCGACTCCACCTGCCGGGTGACCCCATCCGTCACGTCGGCACGGGTGCCCGTGGGCGTCTCGATCTGGACCCACACGGTCTCCGGCGGAATGCTCTCCGGAAAGAACTCGATGCCGTGGTTGAAGGCCCCGAACAGGCCGACCACCACGAGCAGCGTGGTCACCACGCCTCCGATCATCATGACCCGGTGACGCATCGACCAGCGCAGAAACCGTTCGTAGGTATCGAGAGTTGCCGGCAGGGAGCTCTCCCGGACCCACTGCCCGAGGGGTTCGAGAACCCGACCGTGCAGCCACCACAGGCCAGCTCCCGTCAGGGTGAGAAGCACGGCCGTGATCGGGTTTCGCACACCGATCGCGAGGAGCACTAGAGCGACCAGCACCCAGGCGGCGATCCGGGCCTCCCGGGTGAGTCGCATGCGCGGCTCGTCTTCCAGCCGCATGAACAGTGAACAGAGGGTCGGATTGATCACGAGCCCTACGAAGAGCGACGAGGCCAGCGTGATGATGAGCGTCTGCGGCAGATAGGCCATGAACTCGCCCACGATGCCCGGCCAGATCAGCAGCGGCGCGAAGGCAGCGAGGGTCGTCGCCGTGGCCGCGATCACCGGCATCGCCACCTCGGCCGTGGCGAATTTCGCAGCCTCCTTCCTCTCGAATCCCTCCTCCCGGAACCGGTAGATGTTCTCGACCACCACGATCGCGTTGTCCACCAGCATCCCGAGGGCAAGGATGAGAGAGAACAGGACGACCATGTTCATCGTCATCCCGAGCAACTGAATGACGCTGAACGAAAGAAACATCGACAGCGGAATCGCGATGCCGACGAAGGTGGCGTTCGTGAGCCCGAGGGCGAAGAGCAGGACCGCCACGACCAGGATCAGCCCGGAGATGATGTTGTTCTCCAGGCTGCTCACCATGTCCCTGACGTATTCCGCGTTGTCCGAGGTGACCGAGACCTCGGTGCCGGGCGGAAAGTCGGTGCGCAGCTGCTCGATCACCGCGCGCACGGCATCGGAGGTCTCGATGATGTTCTCGCCGGAGCGCTTCGACACGCTCAGCGTCACCACCGGATTGCCGTTCAGACGGGCGTAGCTCTCGCGCTCCTTGAATCCGAAGTCCACCTCTGCCACGTCGCGCAGATAGACTGGAGTCGAGCCGGGCGTCGAGATCACGATGTCCTCGATCGGCCGCGTCTCCTCGAATTCTCCGGGGATCCGCACCAGGTACTTGATCTCCCCCACGTCGATCGTCCCGCCGGGAATCGTCACGTTCTCCTCCCGGATGGCATCGATCACGTCGTCGTAGCTGACCCCGTAGTACTTCAGCCGGGCCAGGTCCACGTCGACCTTCACCTCGCGTTCGAGACCGCCCGAGAGATTCACGCTGAGCACGGCCGGAATCTGCTCGATCTCGTCCTGCAGATCTTCCGCCACCTCCTTCAGACGAACCAGGTTGTAGTCGCCTGCCACGTTGACCTGGAGGATCGGAAAGTCCGAGAAGTTGAATTCTATGATCTGCGGTTCCTCGGCTGCAGCCGGCAGCTCCGGTTTGGCGATGTCCACCTTCTCGCGGACCTGCTGAAGAGCCTCCGTCATGTCCATCCCGGCCTCGAATTCGGCCGTGATCGTCGAGATCCCTTCGACCGATGTCGAGCTCAGTGTCTTGACGTCGGCGATTCGGTTGAGCTCCTCCTCGATCGGCCGGGTGATCAGCGTCTCGATGTCCTCGGGCGCGACGCCCGGATAAATCGTGCTCACGGCCACGAAGGGAACCGTAATGTCGGGTGTCGCTTCCTTCGGGACCGTGATGTAGGACCAGAGACCCCCGAGGAAGATCAGGACCATCAGCACCAGAACGCTGGTCGGGTGATCGACCGCGAAGGAGGTGAGCCAGAACTCCTTGTATTTCGAAGTTTCGGGCCGGCTCCTCCCCTCGACCTCCCGCCCTGCATCGCCCGTCATCGATCTCCTCCTCCGCTGCCGACGATCGCCACGCGGTCTCCCGCATCCACCAGCTGGTGTCCGCGTGTGACCATCAGATCGCCCGCGTCGATCCCGCTCTCGACGACGACCTGGTTCTCGAGCGAAGGTCCGACCTTGATCGCCCGGGCCTCGGCGATGGTCTCACCCTCGCGTTCGGTGACCACGAAGAGCTGATAGCCGCTCTCCGTTCTCATGATCACCTCCTGCGGTACGACGATCACGTCTTGCAGCGTCTCCGTCGCAACGCGCACGTTCGCGATCATCCGTGGCTTCACGGCGCCATCGGGATTGTCCATCAGGATCTCGATCGGGAACGTGCGGCTGCGCGGATCCACCGAGGCACCTGCAAAGGCGATGGTTCCCTCGAAGACTCGGTCCGGTATCACGTCGAAGGTGATCAAGGCGCTGCCTCCGACCTCGATGAACGGACCTAGACGTTCCGGCACTCCGCCCGTGATCTTGAGCCGGCTCGTGTCCACCACGCGCGCGACCTGGGTGCCCGGGCTGACGATCTCGCCCGCGTCGACGTACCGATCGTCCAGGATGCCGGCCACCGGCGCCCGCACCGTGGTCCGCTCCAACCGGGATTCCAGCAACGCCACCCGCGCGGCCGATTGCTCTGCCTGGTAGCGGGTCTGGAGGAAGGTGATCTCGCTCCCGATCCTCTCTTCCTCCCAGACCTGCTTCTGTCGGAGGAATCGCTCGCGGTCGAGAGCCGCCGCGGCTCGTGCCTCTTCCACCTGCGCCTGCAGGATCTCGTCGTCGATTTTCGCGATCGGCGCTCCGCGACCCACCCGCTCCCCCTTCTCGGCGAAGAACCTCACAAGCAGGCCCCCCTCCTTGGCGCTGACCGTAATGTCGTCCTCGGCCTCGGCCTCACCCGTGATCCGGACGAAGGCGGTGAAGTCCCGGGGCTCGACGCGGGTGGCCTCGACGTTGACCACCTTCACGTAAGCCTCGGAAACGGACGCGTCCGCATCGCTTCCCGATTCGCTCGCCGTACCGTCGCCACAGGCTGACGTGAAAAGCGGAAACAGTGCGACCGGGACCAGAATCCGTGCGCCGCGCGAAACTCCTCTAACGGTCCTCATTTCCCGCTCTCCATGCTGGCTTCGTTCCGGTAGGCCGGCGGCGCCACGTCGGGATCCTCGATCATCTGTTCGACGACCGGCTCTACGGCCGGGACAGCCCCGACCACGTAGTCGAGCTGAGCCCTGGCCACGAGGTAGTCATACACGGCCTCGGCGTAGTTCAACTCCGACTCGCGGAGCGAGACCTCGGCCTCGGTCACCTCGAGCCTCGTCTTCGTCCCGGCCAGGTACTCCCGTGTGACGATGTCGAAGCCGCGCTGAGCCTGGGTGACGGCAGTGCGCTGCGCTCGGGCGCGGGCGCGCGCCTCCAATACCTGGTCGTGCGTGGTTCGCACATCGCTCTCGACCCTCTGATTCAGATCGGCGAGGCGTTCCTCGACCTTGCGCACCTCGATCTGCCGCTGCTGCACGCGGGTCCAGCGGCGCAACCCGGAGAAGATGGGGATGCTGAGCTGTACGCCGGCCGCGGAGGTCGTGAATCTTTGGTTCGGGCCCTCGCCGAAGAAGTTGAGTGCGTCGTCCTCCTGGGCGAACAGGTTCCAGTTGAAGAACGCGCTGAGCGTCGGAAACAGCTCGGCTCGCTCGACTTTCACCCGGGCCTCCTCGAGCTCGCGAAACAGTTCCAGCTGCCGGAGGTCGGACCGGTAGAGCCTCGCCACCTCGCTGAGCGAGTCCGCATCGGATTCGGTCAGCTCACCGGTCCCGGTGAATTCCAGGATCATCCGGTTGGTGGCATCGTTGGCGGCCAGGGAATCGAGATCCATGTCCGCCAGGCTGCCTGCGGCGCCGGCCTGTTCGAGGCGAGGCAGACCCATCTCGATCGCGAGGGTCCGCTCGGCGGCTCGAACCGCGTTCGCGGTGCGGCGCAGCTGGGGGGTGATGTTGGCCAGCTGGACTTCGAGCCGCAGCACATCGTAGTCGCTGGCGAGTCCCGCCCTGTTCAGGGCCGCCGTCTCTTCGAGGGTCCCCTGCACTCTTTCCACGCTGTTCAGAGTGACCCGGTGGGCCTCACGCGCGACGAGCACGTTCAGGTAGGCGATACGGACGTTGGTGGCGATGAGCTGCGCGGAGCCGCGCAGCACCTCCTGCTGGTAGCTTCGAAACTTCCCGGTCGTACTGACACCTGTGAACAGGGCGGCGTCGAACAGCGGCTGACTGACCGTCAGTCCGGCGCTCCACTGATTCTCGCTGCCGAACTTCACGGGGATCAGGGAGTCGGGCGGCAACGAAGGATCGAAGATGAAGCCGGGGAGGAACGACGTCGGCACCTCGATGTTCCTCGTGTACCCCATGCTCCCGTCGATCTCTGGAACCAGCCCTCCGTAGGCCTCCTTCACCTGCTTCTCGGCCGTGGCGAGATCGAGCCTGGACACCTGCAGAGTCCGGTTGTTGCGAATTCCGATCTGCACCGCGCGGTCGATGTCGAATACCCGGTCGGGAATCGGCAGCCGGGCCTGTTCGATATCGATGAGCCCTTCCCCGGCCGGTTCGGGGGGCGTCTCCTGTGCGGCGACGGGCGCTGCCGACAGGGCGATGAGTGCCAGGACCTCGAGACCGGAAGGACTCCGTCGGGGCGCCCGGCTCATGACCCTGTCTCCGTGTCCGACGCGGGGTTCGAAGCGGTTACGTGTCCAACTGGCGCGAGGCCCTGACGGATCAGCTCGCGGAAGCGGTCGAACAGAACCAGCGTCGCTTCCGGTTGCCCGCAATCCCCACCGCACAGGCCGGTTTCGTCCAGCATCTGAGCCGGGTCGCAGGCCATGAATATCGTCACCAGTCCGTGCACGACCGACCAGAGAAACAGGACGACGACGTCCGGATTCTCGCGACGGATGGTCCCCGCCTCCATCGCCTCGACCACCGACTCGTGCAGGACACGATATCCACCACGCCCGGGCACGTCGTCGATCGCTCGCGGTTCCTCGGGCTGGATGGCGAAGATGATCTTGAAGTACTGCCGATTCTCGAGAGCGAAGCGGATGTAGGCCTCGCCCAGGGCGGCGACTCTCTCCATCGATCCCCGGGGGTGATGCTCGACCGCCCGCCGCAGATACTCTTCCGACCGATTGAAGCCATGCTGCACCACGCTGTCGACGAGGGCTTCCTTGTTGTCGAAGTAGTGGTAGAGAGCCGTTGCGCTGAGCGCGACGCGCGAAGCGACGGCACGCATGGAAAGCGCCTCGATACCGCCCTCGGCCAGCAGGTCGCGGGCAGCATCGAGGATTCTGGCCTCAGTATCCGACGGCCCCGGCCCGGCCGAATCTCGCACGGAGCCGGCAGGGTAAGGGCCATCCGATACCGGGTCGATCAGGTCCGGGCCGGGCATATGCTCACTCCGGGTTAACGGTGTTACCTTTACGCCGTTAACCTAACAGCGTTAACCACCGATGCAAGTGGAGGTCGGTAACGACTCGGTAACACCGGGGGAGCGACGGCCGGCCCGAACGCCTCAGACGGTCTTCAGGGCGAAGTCGATCCGATATGCACCGCCCTCGCCCCTGCCCTCGATCACGTAGTCACCGGGCTCGGGCAGCCGGGCCGAGCCCCGGAACAGAAGCCGATCGGCGCCGGCCAGCCGGGTGATCAGGGCCGATTCGAGGTCGGTGGCCGCCGATCCGAGCGAATCGGAGAACACGCCGGCGACGTCGGGCAGGCCCGATCGCGCCCGGCCGAGCAGCGAACCGACCACGTCGCCCAGCCCCTTCCGGATCCTGTCCAGCGTTCCGGGTCGATTCACATCGAACACCTTGAACTGGATCGAGTGAATCGCGTCGCCACGGACCAGCAGGATCAAGCGGTCCCAGTCGTCGACGGCGCTCATGTCCAGCAGAACCCGGTCGCCCTCGACCTCACCCCGCGCGTACTCCTGGCGGTCCGAGCGCTCCGGGTCGCACTCCCACCAGCGGTCCAGTCCAGGCAGTACGGCGTGCTCGGTCGTGTGGTCGCCGCGCTTGGTGACGTAGCGGAGGTCCACGACGAAGCGGAAATTCGCTCTCTTGCGAGGCAGCTCCGCCGGAAAGCGGAATCCGGTGAGATCAAGCTCCCATGTGATGGCAGCCACGTGCGCCTCCTGTCCCTGCAGTTCGAACGGAACCACGGAACCCGGGCGCGGGCCCGGGGGGACGCAGGGCCGCGGCAGGAATACCGGAGGATGAGAACGGCCCGATCGGGACGCAAGTGTCAGTCGCGCCCCACGGGGATCACGACTCGAAGGCGCGTGCCAGCTTTCGCTCGAGCTCGAGGAATGCCGCGTTCCAGTCCCGGCCTTCGCCGTGCCGGACGAGCGGTTCTCCACCATCGGCAAGCGCGAGAACGAGCGCTACCGCGTGCTCCGACGGTTCCCGCAGCTCCAGCGCGAACTTCGCCAGCGTGATTCCGGCTCCTCCGCCGGGAAGTCCGGCGAGCAACGCGTCGATCCGGCTCTCCACCTCGGGCTGCGCCTCGCAGCCTCTCCAGGTGACCTGCTTCTTCACTCCGCTTCCTCCTGCCTTGGGTCCAGTGTCTGCGGCGGCTCGATCCTTCGTTCCGCGTCCAGCCACTCTCGATAGGCCCGACGCAGGCGGTTCTGGAAATGGTAGACGCCACCCTCGTACTTCACCGAGAACCGACCGCGATCGTACCCGCGCGATGCCAGCCCCCGCTGCACTTGCTCGCAGATCTCGATGTCCTCGTCCTGCACGAGGTCGGCGAATGAGAGATCCGCGGCGATTCGCTCGCGGTTCCGCTCCGCTTCAGGATCGGCGTAGAAGTACTCGAACTCCACCCTGCAGCTCTCCGGCCCGGTGGGAACCACGCGGTTGGTCTGCAGGCGACCGGGAAGAATGTTGAGCATGAAATTCGGAAACACGCAGTAGTACCAGGCCCGGCCTCCGGCCCCGTAGATGTGCTCTTCTTCCGTGAGCGGGCTGTGCTGCAGACTCCAGTGCTCCGACAGCTCGGTCTCGTAGCTGGAAAAATCGTACAACTTCATCAGCTCGGGGTGCACGATCGGAACGTGGTACCCTTCCAGGTAATTCTCGACGTACACCTTCCAGTTCGCCTTCACCTCGTAGTCCACCCGGCCGTGGAACTCGAGATCTTCGAGCCGGATCGGAGCGATTCGCTCCGCGATGCCGCCGAAGACGTCCTCCAGCGGCGGCGCATCGGGGTCGAGATTGACGAACAGGAGTCCCTGCCAATCGCTGACACGGATTGGAACGAGCCCGTAGTCCTCCCTGTCGAACAGCTCCACCAGGTTCCAGTGCGGAACTCCCCTCAGCCGTCCGTCCAGCTGGTAGGTCCATCCGTGATACCCGCATTTGAGCACCCGCCCACACCCGTCTGCGCTCGCGAGGGGACCGCCACGGTGACGACAGACGTTGTAGAACGCGCGGACATCACCCTCGAGGTCCCGGACCACGACGATCGGTTCCCCGGCGACATCCGCTACCAGCCAGCTGCCAGGAAGTTCGATCCGTGCGACGTGCCCGACGTATTGCCAGGTCGTTCCGATCACGGCGGCGCGGTCGAGCAGCTCGAAGCGCGATTCGGTGAACCAGGCCGACGGCACGGTCTCCGCTCTCGCGAGGCCTTCCATCTCGGCGAGGTCCGGGCCGAGGTCCGCAAAACTTCCGTCGAGGTCCATGCAGCGGTCCACCAGTGGCGGTTGCGGGTGGCAGGGAACGCGGAGATGTTATGCTTGATACACCGCGGGGAACACCCCCGCTGCCCAAGAGGCCGGGAGCGCAGGATGCAAGGGAAGCCGCTGCAGAAGCTCAAGAAGCTGGACCTTCGCCAGCCGATCTGGGACAGGTTCTTCTGGGTCTCGCCCCTCGCGGTGATCGGTACGCGCGAGCCCGATGGGCGCACCGATTTCGCACCGAAGCACATGGTTACGCCGATGGGCTGGCAGAATTACTTCGGCTTCGTGTGTACGCCCCGGCACGCCACGTACAGAAACATCGAACGCGAGGGCGCCTTTACGGTCAGCATGCCCAGACCCGACCAGGTAGTCCTCGCCAGCCTCTGTGCGGCACCCCGTTGCGGGGGAGAGGATGGGGAGAAGCTCGAACTCGAGTCGGTCGAGACGAGGCCCGCGACGGTCGTCGAGGGCGAATTCATTGCACAGTCGTACCTGTTCCTCGAGTGCGAGGCGTTCAAGACCGTCGATGGATTCGGCGAGAACAGCCTGATTACTGGGCGTATCGTCGCCGCCCGGATTGCGCCCGACTCGCTTCGCACCCTGGAACGCGACGGTCAGGATCTGATCCGACACGCGCCTCTGCTCGCCTATCTTCCACCGGCGCGCTTCGCCAGCATCGAGCAGACCTTTTCGTTTCCGTTTCCCGCCGGATTCAAGCGTTGAGACCGGTGTCGCCAACGGTGGAGTCGCAGCTCCTCGAATTCCTGTCGGATCGACGCGAGGAGATGGCCGAATTCCTGGCGACCCTGGTCGCTTCCGAGTCTCCGACCCTCGAGCCGGAGGCGCAGGAGCCCACCCAGCGAAGCCTCGCCGGGAAGCTCGAGTCGCTGGGGATGCGGGTCCGAAAATTCGCCGGTCGGAAGTCCGGCGGCATGCTGCTCGCCGTCCCCGCTGATCGCACTCGCCGGCTCCCGATGCAGATGCTGATCGGACACAGCGACACGGTCTGGCCCATCGGCACGATCACCGAGATGCCCGTGCGCAGGGAGGACGGCCGGCTGTACGGTCCCGGCGCGTTCGACATGAAGGGCGGTCTGGTCGAGATCGTCTACGCTCTCGAGGCGATTCGCTCGACCGCTGCGCGGCTTCAGGTTACGCCGGTGGTCCTGATCAACAGCGACGAGGAGACCGGAAGCCACGACTCACGGCGATTGATCGAGCGCCTCGCGCGGATCGCGGACCGCGCTTTCGTTCTCGAGCCGGGCCTCGGTCCGGCCGGGCAGCTGAAGACCGCCCGGAAGGGGAACGGTCATTTCCACCTGAAGGTCCATGGTCGCGCCGCTCACGCCGGCGTCGAGCCAGAAAAGGGTGCCAGCGCCATCCTCGAGCTCTCGCTGTGCATCCAGCAACTCTTCGCTCTCAACGACCCGGAGCGCGGAATAAGCGTCAACGTCGGCACCATCGACGGCGGGATGCGCACCAACGTCGTGGCCCCGGTCAGTCAGGCGACCATCGACGTAAGGGTCCTGCACGCTGAAGACGGACCCCGCGTGACGGAGGCGATACGCTCGCTCCAGCCGACGACGCCGGGAACGGAGCTCGAGGTCACCGGAGGCATGGATCGCCTTCCGCTCGAGAAGACCCCGCGCAACCGCCGACTGTGGGAGCGAGCTCTGGACGCCGCCGACCGGCTCGGGATCGAGATCTCCGAGGGTACCTCGGGTGGAGGTTCGGACGGGAATCTCACCAGCCTCCACTGTGCCACACTCGATGGCCTCGGGCCCGTCGGAGACGGAGCCCACGCCGTTCACGAGCACGTCGTCGTGGACAGCCTGCCCGAGCGCGCAGCCCTTCTCGCCTGCCTCATGCTGGGTCCCCCCCTGATCGACGAACGGTCCAGCACCCACGAAATTCCCCGGAACTCCGCGATCCCCGCCGGGGCGAGCGGGGGCGCTCCGACCCCTGCATCCTGAGAAGCGCCCCCGGTCCGAGTCGTTCTTTCACCTCCCGCCGCACGGATTCTGCGCGGCCGCGCACGGATTCATCTCTGCTGCGCAGGGATTCTGCGCAGCGCACGGGTTCTGCGTCGCGGCGCAGGGATTCGCATCGGCTGGCGGTGTGGTCGTGGCGTGCAGCTCCGTCACGAAGGCGGTGAGGGCCGCGAGTTCGAGCGACTGGTAGTCGAGGGGCTCCGCGTTCATCGGAATCGCCATGCAGAGCTGGATCATCTCGGAAGCGTTCACCGTCTCGAGGCCCGCCCTGTCCCGGGCCATCTGGACGGCGTGCGGATAGGGCTTCCAGAATCCCTGATTCATCATCTCGGTGCCCTCGGCCGTGTGACACGTAGCACACGAGGTGGAGCCCGTTGCGCTAAGCGCCGGGTCCTGCCATAGCTGCCTGCCGAGTTCCGTCAACTCCTCTGCACTCCTGCCGTGCGCGTTCAGAATCCGATCTCCCTGCCGTATCGCTTCGACGTCGAGCATAGCTTCCGTGGTCCCCGCCGCGCAGGGATTGGCTGCCGCACACGGGTTGGCCGAGGCGGCGTCGGCGTGACCTCCTTCTCCGCTCGCTTCGCCGCCGCACCCGGCCAGCACCAGAACGGCAGCCACGGCCACGACACTCCATTTCGCACTCATCGGCTTTCCCTCCTCGATCTGCACGTGGTATTTGCGTCCCCCTCGGATGGGGCGCTGATAAGAGAACGGCTGCCCGGGGGAATCGGTTCCCGGGCGGGTTCACGGAACGAGGGCATCCGAGAGGTTTACAGCGGGAGCAGGCCCGACCTATTCTCGAACGCGGAATGTCGGGGCGGAGAATCGAGCGGCGGATGCAGATCGAACGCGAAGAGCTTGCGAACAGCGTAACTCACGGATTCGGAGCGGTGGCCAGCGTGGCCGCGGGATCCGCGCTCATGGTCCTCGCCGTGATGAAAGGAAATGCGTGGCTGGCCATCGGGACGGCCGTGTTCGCCCTCTCTATGGTTGCACTCTATACCATCTCGACCCTCTATCACGCGGTTCCTGCCGAATCGGCGAAGGCGCGGCTGAAGGTCGCCGACCATTGCGCGATCTACGCGCTGATCGCGGGAACCTACACGCCCTTCATGCTGGGCGGCGTGCGGGGCGGGCTCGGCTGGACGCTGTTCGGGGTGATCTGGGGACTGGCAGCCGCGGGCGTCGTATTCAAGCTCTTCTTCACCGGGCGATTCCGGCGCCTTTCGACGGCAGTCTACATCGCCATGGGGTGGTTGGTGGTAGTCGCCGCGCGACCGGTCGCCGAGACACTGCCCGGTTCGGTCCTGGTCTGGCTCGCGGTCGGAGGAATCGCCTACACCGCCGGCACCGCGTTTTACCTGAACCGACGCCTGCCGTACTCCCACGCGATCTGGCATCTGTTCGTGATCGCGGGGAGCACCTCGCACGTCGTGGCCCTCGCCCTGCTCATCCTGGCGGGCTGAGGCCCGAATCACTCAGACGAATTCGACCCGGTCGACGACCCGCGAACCGTTCTCGATCGTCTTGTGCACCGGGCATCGCGAGACGATCTGGGCCAGCCGCTCGCGTTGCGCATCGGTGAACTCCCCCGCGATCTCAACGTGGCTGGTCAGGACATCGACGACCTTCTTCTTCCCGAGGTCATCGGTGTCGTCCTGCTTCTCGTGTTCGTAGCGCGCCGTGACTCCTCCCAGAGCGATACCCTTGTGCCGGGCATACAACTGGAGGGTGATCAGCGTGCAGGCAGCCAGCGAACCGAGCAGCAGCTCGTAGGGCGTCGGACCCGTGTCGTCGCCCTCTTTCTCGAGCGGCTCGTCCGACTTCCACTCGTGCCGACCATTCGTCAATGCAACTCGCGTGTTCTCCGTCATGCTCGCGGTGACCCAGACCATGCGTGTCCTCCTGTTGCGGCTGCTCGATTTCCGTCTCGTTTGTCAACCGATCCCGATCGCTTCCTCCGCCGGTACACCCTGCTCGATGGCTTCGTAATCCAGTTCGCTGCCCTGCACACTGTGCGGAATCAGGTAGACGCCCACCGTGACGATCGCGGCCAGCAGGACGAGACCTCGGGCGGCCGGGCTCGAGCGTTGCGGCTCTGCCGCATCGACTCCGGTGACGGGCCGCATCTTCGACAACGCCATTGCCGCGATCAGCCACGCCAGCCACATGACCAGGGTCTTGTTGTCCGTGAGATCCCAGCCGAAGGGGATTCCCGTCCAGTACTCTCCGAAGGCGTATTTCTGCACGATGGGACCCAGGATCATCCCCCCGATCGTGAACAGTCCGAACGCCCACCAGGCAAGACGCCCGAGCCCGACCGGCTGAGCGATCGCGCCCAGGCCTGCGCGCCAGGCGATCAGCACGCCGAAGAACATGAACGCGATATGGGGGATCAGCACCCCGAGTGGAACGGGATCCCGATAACGCAGGACCGCCTGGCCATCTTCCGCCGCGGGAAGTCGTTGCATTCGACCGTCCACCGCGAGATCGACCCAGTACTCCAGCTTTCCTGCTGCAGGCTGGATCGGAAGCCGTGCCACCCACTCCTCTCCCTCCCGCGCGAGCGCCAACTCGGTCCAGGCATCGTCCGTGGGATAGCGGCGCCAGCTCAACACACCCCCGTCGACCCCGGCAATCGCCGGAATCGCGATACGGGCCTTCTCGTCCGTCCAGGCCGCCCGTACCAGGCGCATCGTCCGCTCCTCGTCGCCGACCTCCACGGCTACGCGCATCGGATGCGTCGGCCCGGTGAGGCGCTGGTAGACGCCCGCGCCCAGCATGAGAAGGAAGGAAAGAATCCAGAGAAACGTGCCGAGTCTCCGTCCGGTTGAACTGGAACCCATGTCCGGGCCGCCTCCGTCGGAAGGTCCATTTGTCAGATACCGCCACCGCGTGTCGATCCGTCCTGCTCCGTGGCGATCGAGTTGTCGAAGCGGTTACAATATCGAACGAGGAGGATGCGTCATACCCCTTCGCAGAGACTTCGTCGGGGCCATCGGCGGTGCGACCAGCTGATTCGCGTATTGGACCAAAGTCCTATGCACATTCCGCGAGCGAGTCACCATCTTGTGTGCGTCGTGGCGTGTGAGGTGAGGTGAGGGCGTGTGGTGGGGGCCGCCACCCTCGTTTCTTGTCTTGCCTCCACGCCACCTCTATCACGGCGGGAGCCGCTCCTCGGGGCGGCTCTCGTCGCATCCAGCTTCCGGATGTAGTTTTCCGCTCCGTTACCGTACCTCGTTGCGTGCACCCGCGGAGCCAGATCATGCATTCTCGACCTCGCCCGGTCCTGTTCGCGTCGACACTCCTGCACTCCGTCGCCCTGCTCCTGGCTGGCCCGATATCCATCTCCGCTCAGGATGCGCCGGCGTACCAGACGCCGGATCCGGCGATCGTTCAGGTCGTGGACGCGGAACCCACGCCGAGCGTCTCGCTCTCTCCGGATGAGAGCCAGATGCTGCTGATCAGGTACCCGGGGTATCCATCCATCGCCAGCTTCGCGAGGCGTGAGTTGAAGCTCGCCGGTCTCCGGCTGGACCCGGCCAGCGACGGTCGGAGCCGCACGACCGGCGCGGCGGGCCTCGGCCTGGTTTCCGTGGAGAGTGGAGCCACACGGGAGGTGACCGGGCTCCCCGAGGAGGCACGGATCGAGAACGTCCGCTGGTCCCCGGACGGGACGCACATCTCGTTCACCCACGATACCGGGACCGGGCTGGAGCTGTGGGTCGTGGACGTGGGACGGGCCGCGGCCCGCCGGCTCACTGATCGAAGGCTGAGCCTGACCGCCGGCAACGCGCCCGCCTGGTTGGACGCGTCGACCCTGGTGGCCGCTTTCGTGCCCGACGGACGAGGACCGGAGCCCATCGTGCCCGCGGTGCCCATCGGACCCGTGATCGAGGAGGCGACCGGACGCGAGTCGCCAGCACGCACGTACCAGGATCTCCTCGGAAGCGCGCACGATGAGGCCCTGTTCGATCACTATCTCACCGTTCAGCTGGGCCGGGTGGATCTGGGGGGAGCCGTCACAAGGATCGCCGAAGCGGGAATCGTGTGGGACTTCAGCCCCTCCCCCGATGGTCGATACCTGCTCGTGGAATGGGTGCACCGCCCCTACTCCTATCGCGTCCCCGTCTACCGCTTCCCGCAGCGGGTGGAAATCCTCGACCGTGACGGCTCAGTCGTACATCAGGTGGCCGAGCTGCCCCTGCAGGAGGAGATTCCCATCGCCTTCGGCAGCGTGGCGAAGGGGCCCCGCTCCTTTTCCTGGCGGGCCGATGCGCCTGCCACTCTCCTCTGGGCCGAGGCTCAGGACGGGGGAGACGCCAGGGTAGAAGCCGAGGTCCGGGACAAGCTGTACCTGCTGGAAGCGCCGTTCGGCGGGCAGCCGCAGGAACTCGTCTCGCTCGGCTATCGATACGCCGGCGTGACATGGGGGGACGATGATCTCGCCTTGGTATCCGAGACGTGGTGGAAGACGCGGCAAATGCGACAGTGGCTCGTGAGTCCTGGTGCGCCGGATGCGGCGGCGAGGCTGTTCGTGGAGCGCTCCACTCAGGATCGCTACGCCGACCCGGGCTTCCCCGATACTCACGGCAATCGCTTCGGACGCCCCGTGATACGACGGTCCGCCAGCGGCACCTCCATGTTCCTGATCGGTGGCGGCGCGTCCGAGGAAGGAGACCGTCCATTCGTGGACCGTTACGACCTGGCCTCGGGTGAGACGACCCGCTTGTTCCGATCGGAAGCACCGTGGTTCGAACGGCCGGCCGCCGTGCTGGAGGACGACGGCTCGGCCATCCTCACCCGCCGTGAGAGCCCTGACGATCCGCCCAACTTCTTCGTGCGTGAGCTACCGTCCGGCAGCCTGCGGCCGATCACGGACTTTTCTCATCCCGCGCCGCGCCTGAAGGAGGTGGACAAGGAGCTCATACGGTACTCACGCGCTGATGGAGTGGACCTGAGCGGCACGCTCTACCTGCCGCCGGGCTGGCAGCCTTCCGACGGCCGACTTCCGGTGCTTCTCTGGGCGTACCCGACCGAGTACAAGAGTGCGGACGCCGCAGGCCAGGTCACCGACTCACCATACCGATTCGTCCGCGCCTCCGCCTGGTCACCGCACGTGTGGACGCTGCTCGGCTATGCGGTGCTCGACGATCCGTCGCTTCCGATCATCGGGGAGGGAGACGACGAGCCCAACGACACCTACGTGGAGCAGCTGGTGGCCGGGGCCCGCGCCGCCGTCGACGAGCTCGTGCGCCTTGGTGTGGGTGATGCGCACCGGATGGCGATCGGTGGCCACAGCTACGGCGCATTCATGACAGCGAACCTCCTCGCCCACTCCGATCTCTTCGCCGCCGGAATCGCCCGGAGCGGCGCTTACAACCGGACGCTCACCCCGTTCGGGTTTCAGGCCGAAGAGCGCACGTACTGGGAGGCGCCCGAGGTCTACTACGCCATGTCCCCGTTCATGCACGCCGACCAGGTCGACGAACCGATCCTCCTCATTCACGGGGAGATGGACAACAACTCCGGCACTTTCCCGATGCAGAGCGAGAGGTACTTCGGTGCCCTCAAGGGACTCGGGGCCACGGCCCGGCTGGTCATCCTTCCCTACGAAAGTCACGGCTACCGATCGCGCGAATCGCTGCTGCACATGCTGTGGGAGCAGCAGGAATGGCTGGATCGCTACGTGAAGAATGCCGGCGCTTCCGAGCCCACGGCCAGCCGCGCCAGGGGCGAGAGCACGGGCCCGGCACGATGACCGGCAGCATGGACGAGTTTCGGCGCCAGGCATCGCGCGCGGGCGCGGGCTGCGGTCCGAACTGTCCCGGAAACCGGATTCCGCTCACTCCGTACGAGGCGGCCCGACTCGCCGATGGACTCGGGATCACCACGGGAGAACTGCTTCGACGGTACCTCGCC
>JAMJQL010000103.1 GCA_023554245.1 Gemmatimonadota bacterium | reverse complement strand
GGCTACCTGTTGCAGGTGATCGCCGTGCCGGACTGGTTGCTGCCCCTGGCGATCGGACACATCGTGGTCGGCATTCTCTTCCTCGTCGGATTTCTGCTGCACCGCGTCCGGAGGGCGAACCGCTACTAGCCCCGCATCCCGGGAAAGGAACTACTCCGGGACGTACCGCAGGCCCCGCCACACCCGCACCGCGCCGTGCTCGATCTCGGTACCCTGGCTGTGTCCGCCGATCGCGACGTGCACGCTGTCGGGGGGCGGCGTACCGGCCGTGGCCACCGCGTGCCGCCGGCCGTCGACGATCCACTCGACCGTGCCGTCGCTGTGAAGCTGCAGAGAGTGCAGACGCCACGCGTCGATCCCGGCGGGCTCGGGCACGGGAAGCGAGAGATCGAGTGCTCCGAGAAAGGCCGTCGGTCCGCCCTTCGAGACCGACGAGAGCAGCACCACTCGGCCCGTCTGGTCCTCCCGCGACCGCTCGTCCGTTCCCGGCTGCAGCATCGGATCCCCGGCTACGTCGAGCTGCCAGGTCTGGAAGTGCTCGTCCGTGGTCGGAACCCGCCCCCAGCTCTCGACCGTGATCCCGCCCGCGGTGGGAAACCGGTCCCGGGTGAGAACGCCGCTCATGTGATTCCGGTCGCCGCGATTGAGGAATCGGCCCCCGCCTTCGGGACCTCCATCCGTACGCGTCGTGGGAGGCGGCTCCCCGAAGACCCGCCAGGCCTCCGGCCGGATGCCCGCCTGCCAGTTCTCCTCGAACAGCAGCTCGGTTTCAGCGATCGCCAGTGGCGCGGAAACGAAAGTGAGCGTGTCCGCGCGCCACCCGCCCACATCCGCGACGACCCGGATCGTTCCCGTGTCCCGCACGGCGAGAAGACGATTCTCGATGATCCCTGCGCGTTCGGGCTCGAGGACCCGCCACTCGAATTCGCTCTCTTCGGGGTGCACGATCGCACCCCGGGAGTCCCGGATCTTAACCTCGAGGGCAGCATGACTTCCTGGGCTCAGAGTCCCATCCGGGCTTCCGGAGCTCAGGGGCCCAGGCGGAGCGTGCGCGGACGCCGTGACGGACTCGATCCAGGCGGCCGGCTCTCCTCCGTCGAGCCTCTGCAGCAGGTCCCTCACGTCGCCGTTCACCGGGATCCGGCGAGCCGGGGTGTCGGATCCCACGGACTTCACCATCAGGCGCAGACCCTCGTCGCGCACCTCGAGGTAGGCGAGCTCGTGGTCGGAGATCCACTCGGGCGAGACCTCGGGCCACACCGATGCCGCTACCGGCCACTCCTCGCCGGTAGACGGGTCCAGGACGTGGATGTCACCCGTCTCCAGGTCTCCCTTCACGAACGCGAGCCGTCTGCCGTCGGGCGACCAGGTGATGCCCTGCTCGCGGAGGTCGTCGTCGGTCAGGGCGCGGACCTCACGGCCGTCCACGCTCGCGAGGAACAGGTCGGTGCGGACATCGGCGATTCCCGCCCCGTCCCGGAATCCCTCGAACGCGATCCGGTCGCCCCGCGGTGACCAGCCGGCGCTCCGGGACGGCGCTATCCTGCGGTCCGCCAGGGGCCGCATCACGCCCGTCTCGACATCGAACAGGAAGTGCCGGTGATCGTAGCTCCCGTCTTCCGCGAACATGCCGGAACTCATCAGCAGGATTCGGCTGTCGGGCGACCAGTCGTGGGCGTGGTCGTCCGGGGTGCCCCCGTCGCGGTTCGGAACCGCGGCGATTCGCTCGCCGGTTGCTGCGTCGATGATCTCGAGATCCGGTCCGTTCGGCGTCCTTACGCGGCGGACGAGGTAGCGGCCATCGGGAGACCGAAAGGCGAGCGAGCCGACTTCGCCTTCCGAGCCCGGAACGAGGACGGCCCGATCCGGATTGTCCCCGACGAAACGGAGAGTCACGGGCCGCGGGCCGTCCGGGGCCCGCTCGGTCACGCGGAGGGAGATCCAGCGATCTCCGCTCGTCCCGGCTTCGGCCTGCAGGGACTCAGGGTCTGACATCCCGCCTCCGCCGAACAGCCAGTCCGACCCGCGAAGGACCAGGAGGAAGATCGCGGCGGTGATGGTCACGAACAGGAATGACTGAATCAGGATTCCGGGCCCGCTCCTCGGCGGAGGGTCCGGAGCCCGGCGTCGGTCCGGGATCGGCCCGAGCGGCGATGCGGGGGCCGGTTCCGGTTCCGCCGGGCCGCCGACCGTTTCGCGCTCCGAGTCCGCTGTGTCGCCGACCGGTTCACGCTCCGAGCTCTGCCCGAGCACCAGCTGTCGCGCCCGCTCGCCGATCTCGATGACCGCGTCCGAGGGAAGGTCCTCGAGCTCCTCCCGCAGCAGGACCCGGTACGCCTCGTACTCTCGCACCGCCTCGCCGGGTCGGCCGTCCGCGACCAGCGATTCGAGAAGCAGGGTGTGAACCGAGTCGTCGAGGGGAAAGGCGGCGACGGCGAGACGGGCGCATTCGACCGCCTCCGCGGGACGCTGTTTTGCCAGTGCGGTCTGCGCGCACTCTCGCAGCGCCTGCCGGTACCCCACGGCGAGGCGCTCCCGCACCGAGTCGATCCAGTGCCTCAGCTCCTGGCTGCGGCCCGGATCCCAGCCCTCCAGGAAGGGCCCGGTATACAGCCCGGCCGCGTCCTCGTAGCGATGCTCAGCCAGTGCCTGCTCGAAGCGCTGGCTGTCGATGGCGCACCGGTCCGGGGACAATCGAACCAGGTCGCCGTCGGTCTCGAGGATTCCCTCCCCACCCGACCGGGCGAGAAAATAGAGGGCCTGGCGCAGTGACCGTCGCGCCGATGAGGAAGGGACACCCGGCCAGAACAGCTCGGCGAGGTGCTCGCGCGTCGCCGTCCGATCCGGTCGGTCCGCGAGATAGGCCACGAGAACGAGGGTCTTGGAACTGCGCAGAATCGGGTCGCTGCCCGGGTCCGTCTCGGGGCCAGCTTGAAGTTCAACCCGTCCCAGCGTGTGAAGCAGATACACGG
>JAMJQL010000102.1 GCA_023554245.1 Gemmatimonadota bacterium | reverse complement strand
GGTGCCAGTCCGCTGTTCGTGGAGGACGGTGAGTCGATACGGGGCAAGCGGGCGCTCGTCGTCGAGGATGGTCCGACACTGACGCATGGCGAGATGGCGTATGGAGCCGGCTGGGTGGCAGCCCGCCGGTACGGAGCCTCGGAGATCGTCGATCCGAGACCGTTCGCAGTGGGTTCGATCGCGGATACGTACGCCAGGTATCCCACCACTGGCGACGTGTTACCCGCAATGGGCTACGGCGAGAAGCAGGTGGCGGAGCTGGAGGATACGATCCGTGCGGCTGACGCGGACGTGGTCGTGGTCGGGACCCCGATCGACCTCACCCGGCTGATCGATTTCGACAAGCCTTCGGTGCGCGTGCGCTATGAGCTCCAGGAGATCGGTTCGCCGACTCTGGCCGAGGCGTTGAAGCAGGTGCTTTAAACAGGGGCAGGGTCTGGCCCCGGTCCCGTACTCCAGCCGGTATCGGGACCGGGGCGACCTTGCTCAGTCGTCGTCCGGAAGGGCTGCGATGCACTCGACTTCCACTGCCGCTCCGAGCGCGAGGCCCGTTGTTCCGAATGCCGACCGAGCCGGCTGCTCGCCGTCGAAGTAAGCACGGTAGACCTCGTTGAAGGCCTCCCAGTCCCCGATGTCATCGAGAAATACCGTACACTTGATAAGATCTTCGAATCCGGCGCCCGCCGCTTCCAGGACCCGCCCGATATTCACCATCGTCTGGTGTGCCTCGGCCTCCAGACCGCCGTCCACCAGCTCCATCGTCCCGGGCAGCACGCCTACCTGGCCCGACAGGAACAGCAGCTCGTCGACACGCACCGCCGGAGCGAATGGCACGTCAGCGGGAAACCCCGGCTCCGTAACCACTTGCTTCACCGGCTGGTCTGAGTCGTTCTCTCCGCGGCCACTGATCAGCAACGCCGCGGCCACGATCAAGGCGGCCACAATGATCGAAAGCGATTCCAGCCCTGCACCGCCGGACACTCTGTTCATCCGAATCCCCGCTACCGATGGCCTGCTACCCAGGTGATCTGGACCTCTCTCTCCGCATCAAAGCTGACCTCCCGGATGCACCGCGACAATCCCTCGGAGAGCTTGACGCGGTCGCGGTAAGCCGCAACCGTGCTTCGACGATCGCTTGCCGGCGCGCAGGCTCTTCCGCATCCCCGCCCCGGAGGTCCCGGTGTTCGAATCGGTGGACAGCCCGTATCTCGTTCCGTTCGACGGCTCGTTTCGCGTCGCTGATTCGCCCACGGCGCCGGCACGGCTGACGGAAAAGAAGAAGGCAAAGAATGCGCTGCGTAAAAGGATCAAGCGAATGCGCGGCCTGCAGGACATGCTGTATGCTCAGAACGAATGGTCGGTCCTTCTCATCTTCCAGGCGATGGACGCGGCCGGGAAGGACGGTACCATCAAGGCTGTCATGTCAGGCATCAACCCGGCTGGCTGCCAGGTGCATTCGTTCAAGAAGCCTTCGGAGAACGAGCTCGACCACGACTTCCTCTGGCGCACCTCCATCCGGCTGCCCGAGCGCGGACGGATCGGGATCTTCAATCGCAGCTACTACGAAGAGGTGCTGGTCGTCCGGGTCCACCCCGAGATCCTCCACGCACAGCGACTGCCATTCCTGCCCGAGGACGATGCCATCTGGGACGATCGACTCGAGTCGATCGCCGACCACGAACTGCACCTCGCGCGCAATGGCACGGTCGTGTTGAAGTTCTGGCTCAACGTCTCGCGCGACGAACAGAAGAGCCGGTTCCTGGCGCGGATCGAGGAACCGGAGAAGAACTGGAAGTTCCACGCCGCGGACGTGGCCGAGCGCGTCCACTGGGACGACTACATGCATGCCTACGAAGAGGCGCTCAACGCCACATCCCGGAGCTGGGCGCCCTGGTACGCGATCCCGGCCGATGACAAGCCGTACATGCGTGCCACGGTAGCTGACATCATTGACCGCTCGCTCGAGAGCCTGGGGCTGGCCTACCCGACGGTCAGCGCCGAAGAAAGGGCCGAGCTGGTCGCCTGGGGCGAGTCCCTCGAACGGGGCGACCGAGACGGGCGGGGTTGATTCGGGGTGGGGGCCGGGGCGAGGTTTGCGCCCATGACGAGAAGTTCCCGAGGCCGACTGCGCCGAAGCCGGCGCCTTGCTGCTGCACTGGGCTTCTTCGCCACGCTGTCACTGATCGGTGGCATCGGGGCGGGGGGCGCCGGGCTCCTTCCGTGCGCGCACCACGGGAGCGGGAATCACTCATCTCATTCAATGCCGGCCCCGGAGAGTCGGGACGCTTCCCGTCACTCCGACATGTCGCACCGCGAGGCCGACCACTCCGACCTTCCCGGGCATTCCGACCGACCGGATCACGGTGAACAGCGATGCGACTGCGTAGGCAGATGCACGCTCCTGGCCGGCCCGGTTTCTCCGCTGCTCGGAGCCGCGATCGGCGAATTCCCCGACACGCGGACGGCCGATGAGATAGCACCGATCACGCGCCCGCGGGCCTTCCGTCGAGGCTGGCTCTACCCCCTTCCGAACGCTCCACCTTCAGCCTGATCTCCCCGCTCGGGAGAATCGTCGCGGATCAGATTCGAGCCGACCGGAATCCGTTCGGCTCCATGTCCTGCGTGCTGGAGGGTGCAGATGCTTGTGTTCAGTCGGTCACGGGTACCATTCGGGTACCTTCCGTTCCAGATATGCCTGGTTGTAGTCGCGATCGCGCTCGTCCCCGGGCGCATTCCGGCTCAGGAAACAAGTCGAATCACCGGTCGCGTGGTCGCCGAGTCCACGGGTGACCCCGTGCCGGGCGCCACCATCGAAATCGTCGGCACGGGCAGCCGCACGACCACGAATCGAGACGGATACTTCCGATTCGATCGGGCTCCATCCGGGGACCTGTTACTGCGGACGGTCGCTGTCGGTTATTCCACGGGAGATCAACAGGTGGAGATCATCGAGGGCGCCTCTACCCCGATTCTGATCGAGATCCCCGTCGAACCCGTGAGCTTGCCCGGAATCCAGGTCTCGGTGCTTCAGCCCGATCTCGCGGCAGGGGCGATTCTCGAAGCCGAGGCCGTTCGGGAAGCGAACCCACGCGATCCCGCAGAGCTGCTCCGCCGTCTGCCCGGTGTCGATGCCGTGCGCCGAGGTCCGATCGGTTTGGACCCTGTCGTGCGCGGGCTCCGCGAGACACAGGTCGCTTCCTACGTAGACGGGGAGCGACGGTTTCCGGCCGGTCCCGGCCGCATGGACTCGCCACTCACTCACCTCGATCCCCTGGCGATCCGGAGTATCGAGGTCGTGAACGGGCCGTACGCCCTGACCTGGGGCGCGGGAACGATGGCCGCGATCCGCGTGGAATCGGAGCCGCTGCCGCCCGAACAGTCGGGCCCTGTGCATGGCTCCGTAACGGCCGGATACGACACGAACGTGAAGGGTGCCGCCGGCTCGGCGAGCCTGGTGGGTCGTTCGGGAGCTCTATCCTACTGGGGCTTCGGTGCGTACCGGCAGGGAGAAGACTACGAGGACGGAAACGGGGATCTGGTACCGGCGGACTTCGACGCCGGAGAGGCGAGAGCGAAGCTCGGGTGGAGCTTCTCCCCCCGGTCACGATTGCTGGTCTCCGGCGGCTGGAGGCACCAGGGCCCGACCGACTATCCCGGGCGCATGCTGACCGCAGAGCTGTTCGACAGCTGGAGCGGATCGGGCACCTACCAGTGGCGAAGTGAGCCCGGCTCCACGTTCCGGGGTCTCGATCTTCTGGCGTACGCCAACTCCGTCGATCACGAGATGACGAACCGGGAGAAGCCCACCGCAGCCATGTCGGACGTTGGAGTGGTGACCAACACCGATGTGGCCGGTGCGCGTGCAGCCGCAAATCTCACCCCGGGAGGCTGGGACCTGGAGCTGGGAGGTGATGCCTACGTCGCGAACCGGTGGGCTCACCGGACGATCGCCAACCGGATGACGGGAATGGTGATGCTGGAAGACCTGCCCTGGCCGGATGTCCGGATCGCAGCCGGAGGCTTCTTTCTGAGAGGCGACAGGGAGGTGGGCAGCCGCACCACCCTCTCCGGGACCGTGCGGCTCGATCTCGTAGACGCACGTGCGAATCCTGACAGCATAAGCGAGTGGTTCACACAGAACGTCTCCGCAGTGACCCAGACCTCGGAGACGAACGTCAGCGCCGCACTGTCGGCGAGATTCGCATTGGGCTCACACTGGACGCTCACCGCGGGGGGAGGTTCGGTGGTCCGGACCGCCGATGCCATGGAACGCTGGGCCGACCGCTTCCCCGCCTCGAAGTCCCAAATGTCGGCCGAGTTCGTCGGCAGCCCCGAGCTGGCGCCGGAGCGGAGCAACCAGGTGGACCTCGCCGTGGAAGGCTCCTGGTCCAAGGTCATGCTGCGTGTGTCGGGATTCGCCAGGCGCATCGACGACTACGTCACCCTGACGCCCACGAGTTTCGACCCGAAGATGCCGATGTCTCCGCCTACCGTATTCCGTTACGTGAACGGCTCGGCCGACTTCCGTGGACTGGAGGCCTCTGCCTCGATCGGGCTGCACCGGGCCTGGACGATGCGACTGGAAACCGACTACCTCTGGGGAGAGGACCGCGCGGTGGGTGAGCCGGCGCTCGGAATCACGCCCTGGACGGGACGCCTCGGCCTGCGTTGGCAGGAGCCGATGGGACGTTTCCATGCCGATGGCCTGCTCACGGTCGCCGCCGATCAGAACCGGGTCGCGACGGCGAGAGGGGAGATTCCGACGGAGGGCTACGTCACCGGTGACCTGCGCTTCGGCTGGCGATTCACCGAGAGATTCCTGCTCCGATTCGGCGTGCAGAATGTGGCAGATGAGTTCTACGTGAACCATCTGAACCAGAGGAATCCCTTCAGCGGAATCCCGGTCCCGGAACCGGGCCGCGTGTTATACGCCAATATCGGCTGGAGCTTCTGAACGGGATGCCCGGGGGGGTAGTTCGCCGCCCCCCGGGCCGGTTCCGTGGTTGTGCGAGGGCCGTGGGGCCGTTCGGGTCAGGGTCGCAGGTCGGCGCCGAGCAGGGCCTCGAGTCGGGCGAGCCCGATCTGGTAGTCGAAGCGTCGGCGGATGAGATCGACCTCGGCGGCGCGCAGCGCGATCTGGGCGCTCTGCAGGTCGAGGATCGTCGCC
>JAMJQL010000101.1 GCA_023554245.1 Gemmatimonadota bacterium | reverse complement strand
GCGTTCCACTGGCTCCGCTTGCTGTCCACCATCCAGACGTCGCCAGAGGTCTGGCCGAAGCCCATGAAGGCATCGTAGTCGTAGCCGACGAACTCGATCTCCTTGTTGGTCCGCGTGTGCACGCCGGACGGTGTGTCACGCCGGATCTGATGCCAGCGCAGGATGCCGTTCCACTCGATGTACTCTCCCGCACCATCGTTGGCGCAGGGGATGTAGTCCTCCCAAGTCCAGATGAACTCGCGGATGAGATCTGTGCGCTCGGCCTGGAACGCCGGCGCGTCGAGGTTCTCCTCGGGGCTGATGGGGTTGTCACTGCAGCCTGCGACGACTGCCGCGGCCGCCAGACACCAGGCAATGCGAATCGGTTTCATCGTGACCTCCTGAATCGGGTGATCGATCCGCCATTCGGGTGCCGCCCGGCGGGCAGCCCGGGAGGTGGTCACGGCCCCGGGAACCGCCGTCACCGGATTCCGCCCACCGGACGGGCACCCTGGCCCTGTTGGCCCGAATTCCGGGCACGTCCTAGTTTGAGTCAATCGAGTCGCCGGAGACTCTCCCCCCGATCTCCCGGCTCGTAACCCTATCGGGTGGGTGCGTTTGTACAGGCTGTCTCTACTGGGTGGTGTCCTGCTGGTGGGTCCGGACGGACCGGTCGGGGGACGTGCGTCGCAGCAGAAGAGGCTCGCCCTGCTGGCTCTCATCGCGTCCGCGGGCGAGAAGGGGGTGTCCCGTGACCGGGCAGTCGGCCTCCTGTGGCCGGAGTCCGGTACGCAGGAGGCCCGTCACCACCTGTCTCACTCGCTCTACGTTCTACGGAAGGCTCTGGGCGAGGAGACTCTCCAGACTACCGGTGAGTTCATCCGCTTGAATCCCGGGCGTATCGAGGTCGACGTCCGAGAATTCGACCGCTTGGTCGAGTCAGGGGAGAAGCAGTCGGCGGCCAGGACCTACGCCGGGCCGTTCATGGATGGTTTCCACCTCGACAGCTCGTCTGAGTTCGACCGGTGGGCGGAAAACGAGCGCCGCCGACTCGCCTCCGCGTATGCACGATTGCTAGAGGAGCTGGCGCGG
Source organism: Gemmatimonadota bacterium (assembly GCA_023554245.1). Lineage (GTDB taxonomy): Bacteria > Gemmatimonadota > Gemmatimonadetes > Palauibacterales > Palauibacteraceae > Carthagonibacter > Carthagonibacter metallireducens. The sequence continues at coordinate 2,591 of JAMJQL010000101.1, read as the reverse complement.
ACAGCCGACGATCAGGGCGATGCGCCAGCGGCGGCCACCTGGTGGGGACGACTGGTCGAGCACGATCCGTACAATTCGGCGGCCGTCACCGGATTCATGTCGGCCCTCGCCGCCGGCGGGGATCCCGCCAACGCACTCCAGGTGGCGCACGAGCACGCGGAGCTCCTGAAGCGCGATTTCGACATGGAGCCCGCTCCAGAGGTGCAGGAACTGGCCGATCGGTTGGCGCGGGCGTCCGGTGACCGGACGTGGGCGGCCAAGTCGGGCGCGTCGCTTCCCGCGGTAAGCGTGGTGGGCATCCCTGAAAGGGGGGAGTCACCGCCAAAGCGGATCGCGCGGGCCGTCATATCTACTGTCTTCGCGACGGCAGTCCTGGTCGCGCTGTGGAGCGCGATATCGGGTCGAGAGTCGGGCGGCGGCCTGATTTCGAATGCGGTGATGGTCCGACCGACCGAGAATCTGAGTGGAGATGCGTCGCTCGACGAGCTCGGCAGGTGGGCAACGTATCAGGTCTCCAACGCGCTGGCGGGAATCGATACGATCCGGATCGTATCGTCCGACGAAGTAGACAGAATTCTGAAATCGATGGAGGGGTCAGAACGCCTGGCGGGCCCCGCCCTGACGCGCGAGCTGACGCGCCAGACGCGCACGGCGCTCGTGCTCGAGAGCTCGCTGTTCGCTCGGAACGATTCCGTGCTCCTCGAGTCCCGGCTGATGGATGCCGAGACGGCGGAGGTGCTCGATGGCGTAATCGGTTCGGCTTCACTGGCGGATCCGACGGCGGGCATCCTCGCATGGCGGGATCGAGTCCTGGTTGCCGTGGCAACCCGGCTGCGGCTCGGGGACCAGTATTCGCCGTCATTCGGCCGCGGGCTGTCGTATCCGGCCTGGCAGCAGCTGAACGCGGCGCGCGAACTGTGGATCCTGGGTGGGTCCGAGAGGCAGGCCCTCGAGCTGCTGCACCACGCGATCGAGATCGACTCGACATTCGATGCCGCGCTCGGGCTGGCGATGATCTGGTACATGAACTTCGGGGAGCTGGCGACAGCGGACTCGATCGCGAACGAGCTGGATCGGAGGCTCGCCTTCCTTTCGCCGCGTCAACGCTGGCAGCTGGCGGTCCAGAATGCAGTGCTGCGCCGTGACCGACCGGAGATGGTCCGGGCGTTCCGCGACTGGAAGGATCGGCTGCCGAATGCGTCGAGGTATCTGCACTTGGCGCTAGGGCACCGTCTCGCCTTCCAGCCGGGGGAGTGTCTTGCCGCCCTCGACAGCGTCGATCTCGAAGGCAGCCGATACGCACGCTCCTCCATGCTCTGGGAGTACAGGGCCGCCTGCCACCACTCCCTCGGCGAGTTCCGCCAGGGGCTCGACCAGGCCCTGGAAGGACGTGCACGCTTCCCGCAGGACCTCGACCTGGCCTTCCGAGAGGCGCAGGGTCTGGCCGCGACAGGGGACGCCGGGGCCGCTCTTCGGACGGTCGACGAGATCCTGTCCGAGCCAGCGGCTGAGGAGACGTTCCAGCACGATCGGCGGTTCCGGCTCCTGGTGGATGTCGCGCTCGAGATGCGGGCGCACGGGAGTCCTGAATCAGCTTCTGATGCCCTGGAGCGAGCAGTCTCCTGGTATGATCAACGCGCGAGCCGCGAGACGGTCACAGCGGGCGATCGCTGGCGCCTCGCGCGGGCCCTCTACGCGGCCGGGCGGTGGGAGGAGGCATCGGAAGCCTTTGCGAACCTGACCGTGGAGGAGCTCGTAGCCGATCCGACGCTGCTCCGGCACAACATCGACATCAGCCTGCTCGGCTATCGGGGAGTTCTGGCAGCCCGGCTCGGTGACGCGAACGCCGCCGGCTCGATCGATGCCGAGCTGGCCGGTCTGGACCGCCCCTGGCTGTGGGGACACGCGGAATACTGGCGCTCGGCCATCGCCGCGGTTCGTGGTGAGTCGGCCGCGGCCGCGTCGCACATGTCACGGGCGATGAACCTAGGCCTGTTCGCCGCCCAGTGGGGCGCAGAGTATCCGAAGTGGGACTTCCACGTCGATCCGGACTTCGAGTCGGTTCGCGAGCTTGCGCCGTTCCGCGAGCTGGTCGGACCGCGCGGATGAGCGACCGACGCCGTTAGAACCCGAGTTCGAACCCCAGCCGGACCATCGTCGGTGGCTGGAATCGAGTCGGTTGCAGGTAGTTCGGATTGATGTCGGTCTGGTCTCCTTCGTCGGTCATCGTGAAAGTCGCCACCTGATCGTATGCGACGGCCTCGCGTGGATTGCCGACGTTGAATACGTCGAGCACGACTCGCATCGGCGAGGATCGACGCGCGACATGCGCAAAATCGTAGGCGAGTCGCAGATCGAGGTCCCAGATGTTCGGCGTCTCCCCCATCGATCCGCGTTCGGCCAGGTACATGTACTGAGGCGGGTGCGCGCTCCCGCCGCGAATGCTCAGCGGGCTGCCCGACTGCCAGAGAAACCGGGCACCGGCCGACAGACCGAAGCGCGTCGCGTAGGAGGCGGAGAACTTGATGGAGTGTCGACGGTCCTGCGGCATCAGTCCGTCGGCGTTCTCCATCAGGTCGGGGAAGTCGAAG
>JAMJQL010000010.1 GCA_023554245.1 Gemmatimonadota bacterium | reverse complement strand
CGGCACGGACCCGCAACGGGTGATCGACCTGCTCCTCGAGGTCGCGGCCGAGCATCCAAGGGTGCTCAAGTACCCGACTCCGACCGCTCTGTTCATGGGATTCGGCGACAGTTCGCTGAATTTCCGGCTCAACATCTGGTCGGCGACGTTCGACGACTTCTTCGCTCTGCGCAGCGAGGTCAACGTCTTCGTGAACGAGCGGCTGAAGGCCGAAGGGATCGAGATTCCTTTCCCGCAAAGGGACCTGCACCTGCGATCGGTTGCTCCGGGGGTGCGAGGCGAGACGGTGCATCACGACGCGGGCGCCGGGGACGAGACTTCCCGCTCCGTCGCTGACTCGAGCGGCTCCGGCGAAACTAGCCGCGACTCGGAGTCCTGACCCACACGAGAGGGGAGTTTTCCTCTCTCGAGCCGTCGAAGGACGCCACCCCGCCCGGTGTTCCCCAGACGGAATCCGCTGTTGAGCGAATGCGACAGCATCTCTTCCATATCCCTGAGGCTACCGGCGTGGAATACCTGTAACAGTATGCCGTGAATGCCGTTACGTGGATCATGCAGGTATCGGGCACAGCTCTTCCACTCGAAGCGGACAGGTCGGGCCGAACAGGTCTGCCCGACCCCGAACAGCGAGCGAGAGGAGCCCGTGTCGCATGCAGAGTGGCAGTCGAGCCTTCGTCTGGACCCTGGCCACCACATCCGTCCTGTCCGCGGCAGCCGGCCTGGCAGTTGAATCCCGGCCGCTGCTTCTCGGCTCCTCGATCGTGGGCGCGTACGCTCTCCATCTCTACTCGGTGCGGTTGGCGATCCAGCGTTCCGTCTCGGATCGGATGAAGCTCGAGGAGGAGAGTCGAAGTCTGGCCAGGGAAAAGCAGGAACTTGCGGATTTGCGTCGATCCCTGGAACAGAAACTCGTCCGCGCGGATGAACAGTTCGCCCTGCTCCGTGAGCTGGTCAGTCAGCGAGTGGTCGGGCACTCGGCATACCCAGCAACGGAGCATTCCGATTCGATGCGGGCATCGCCACCCCAATCGATTACCGGGGAAATCGGCAAGGGCATAGCCAAAGAGGACTTGAACCGCGGCTACGGTCGTTGGTAAACCTCTCGACGAAGCGAGTTACGACATGATGCAACGTCTCAGGAATCGGATCGCCAACCAGCGGGGAGCCGTACTCTTCCTGGTAGCGGCATCTATGATCGCCATGCTGGGTATGGCTGCCCTGGCCGTGGATGTAGGAAACCTGCTGCTGGTTCGCACGGAATCCCAGCGCGCTGCCGATGCAGCTGCCCTCGCCGGCGCCGGGTGGCTGATCACGGCTCCGACCGACTCTGCCGGGGCGCGAGACCGGGCGATCAACTATGCGGCCCGGAATTACGTCGATCGAGCCCCAGCTGTCGTCCAGCGCGAGGACATCGATGTCAATCTCGACTCGTCCCTCGTGCGGGTTCGCGTGCTCAATACGGCCGTGCGCGGGAATCCCGTGCAGACCCTTTTCGCCCGCATGTTCGGAGTCCGGGATGTCGATGTGGGCACGGACGCCACCGCGTGGGCCGCCCCGGCCGACGAACTTCCGCCAGCCGACGTGGAGTGCCCGCTGCCGATCGCACTGCCGGACAAGTGGATCGACGCCAATGGCAATCGCGCATGGGATCCGGGTGAGACCTACAATCCCGAGGGCACAGGGTTCAGCGACGAAGACCTGGGCGATCTGATCGTTCTCAAGGTCAGCGGTTCGCAGGACAACGGTCCCCCGTCGTGCCGCGAGAATGCCGAAAGCCCGTTGGTGGACATGGATCTCTGCCGGGAGCTTCCCGACAGTGAGAACTGGCGCTGCTGGTACCAGCCCGAGGAGCATGCCGGTGGTGGGACCGACTTGCTGGGGCCCCAGATCTACCCCGGAGGTTCGTGCGGCGACGGGCTCGCGGTCGGAGATCCGGTGTGGGCTGCCTCGGGAAGCGGCAACAAGCAGAGCATGGTCGAAACGGTCCACGAAGATTTCGGGGGACGCACGGAGTGCAACACGGTGTGCGACACGGTCACGTACCCCGATGGTACCACAGGCGAATCCTGCACCCAGGTCTGCACGCAGGAGAGCGGACCGGGCTCCTTCGCCGACCTGATTCGTGCCGACCCTGACCTCGAGTGGCGCGATCCGGACGGCGACCTGGGCCCCGAAGTCGGGTGTGTGATCCGTACGACGAGTCCGACCACGGCCGACGGCTCCCTGAATTGCGTCGAGAACAGTCCGCGAATCCGGAAGGTCCCGATCGTCCGTCCGGACCAGGTTGCTGCAACCGGCTCGGGTGTTACCACGAACGTGATCGACTTCACGGGAGTGTTCGTCGAACGGGTTTCCTGCAACTACGGCCTCGGAGACTTCGGTGGGCCGGAAGGAAACTGGAACGTGTACGTGCGTTTGATCCGCGCACCGGGCACGGGCGCGGGCGGGGGCGGATCGACGCCGGGGCCCACGCCGGGCGGCACGACGCTCAAGCAGCTGCGCCTGATCGAGTAGCAGACCCGGGCAGCACGGAGCGCCGGCCCCAGGGCTCCCATTCTGACGCGAATCGATTATTATTCGTGTCAGGTGTAAGGCCGAGCCCGTTGGGCGATCGTCTGTGGCATCCACACCACGCCCGACTGGACTGGCGCACCTCGGATGGACAGACGTAACTTACTGCTCGACATATGGTTGAGGTCGGAGGGCGACTCCGAAATGCGCTGGCATGAGTCTTCCGACACAATCAATCGGCGTTACATGGGCGTGAGCGTCAGAGCAGTATGGGTGTGCGCACGCTCAAGGCGACCGAACGTACCGGCTGTTAAGGCTTGAGCGGCTTCGATCCGCTTCTGTCCGTGGCCGGAAACAAGTCGTTGTATTCAAGCCGTCGGCCCCCGGCGTAGGTGTATAAGGTGTGGTGTGCGGGCAACAACCGCTCGGCACACATACCCTGGACTTCAGGAGAATCCGGTATGTTTAAGTGGGGCAACGGCAGCGCGCGAAACGAGCGAGGAGCGACACTTGTTCTCGTCGCGGGATCCATGGTCGCGCTTCTTGGATTCGCGGCGCTGGCGATCGACGTCGGCTTCCTGCTCGATGCACGGACCCAGGCACAGCGCACCGCGGACGCGATGGCTCTCGCGGCCGCGTCAGCATTCATCGATGACATGCCGAACGCGGAAACGCTCGCGCCGATTCGAGCGACCGAGTATGCGAGCCGGAATCCCGTGAACGGCGTTACGGCGAGTTTCGTTCCGGACACCGACATGCAGATCTGGCTCGATGAGAAGAAGGTCCGGGTTACGGCGAATTTTCTCCGCGAGCGTGGAAACCCGATGCCGACGTTCTTTGCGAAAGTCCTCGGAATCGACGACGTGAACGTCAATGCGATCGCCACCGCGGTGGCCGCACCGGCCGATGTCGTGGGGTGTCTGGCTCCCTGGGCATTGCCCGACGCCTGGGAAGATGACCTGACAGGGGGTGCACCCGAGGAGTTTGATTACGACGACGCCGACAAGAGCAAGACTCCAACGAGTGGAGACAGCTTCGACAATTACTGTCCCTGCACGCGCGATGAGTCGACCGGCGATATCGTAGTCGATACTTCATACGAACATATAGGTCTGGTTTGCCAAGACCAGACGAGTTGCACCGGCTACGGCAGCGAATTTCGCAATGGGGACGGCAGCGGGCACGTCAACGATGTTGGCAGACAATTGACCTTGAAGCCCGGTAATCCCAATCAGGCCTGGAGTCCCGGCTGGTTCTTTGCCTGGCGCCCGACCGATGATACTGGGGGTAACGACTACCGGACCAACATCATAACGTGCATTGACGAGCAGGTCTTCGATACGGGCACGGAGGTGCCGTTCTTCCTCGAACCGGGGAACATGATCGGACCGACAGCGCAGGGCGTAAGTGATCGGATCAATGGCGATCCTCATTACTGGCAGGATGGATGTAGGGACGGCACTTCATGCATTCGCGGCCCTGGTGACTGCGGCGGTCCGGGGAATGACAATCAGTGCTCGGGATATGATGAGAGGATCGTAACGGTACCACTGATGGATCCGACAGAAGTCATGCGCAGCGGAATGACCTCGATCAGGTTCCGGGGATTCATGCGGCTGTTCCTGGATGACCCGTCCGGGAACGATGTTACGGCACACATTCTTGGCCTGGGTGGTGCCGCCGGCTCCGGGGACACGACCGAGGATACAGGTGCGATCCCGCTCTACCTCAGGTTGGTCGAGAACGACTGATCAGGACGGGGTTCGACCGCACACGTCTTAGAGTCAAGCGCCCCGGGAGTTCGGGGCGCTTCTCTATGCGACCTACTGCAGGGGATATCGGGAGGATCCGCAGATCGACGCCCTCATCCGGGCGAATCCAGGTGCACCCGCACCGCGAACACCGCCACTTCCTGACGATTCCGCAGGCCGAGCTTCTTCATCACCCGGCTGAGGTGATTCTTCACCGTCTGCTCGGCGATATCGAGCTCGGCTGCGATTTCCTTGTTCTCGAGCCCGCGCGCGACGAGCGAGATGATGTCGAGCTCCCGGCCCGTAACTCGGCCTTCAGGCGGCGCACTCTCCGAGAGACGACCGACCATCGAGCCCAGCCACGCGCCTGCCGCCAGCCCTCCGCTCGCCACGGTCCTGATTGCGCGAATCAGGCGATCCGGATCCCCCACCTTGGGCACGCAGCCCCGGGCCGAGGATCGGAGCGCCATCAGGCAGCACTCGCTCAGCTTCGAGACCGCGTCATCTGAGAATTGGGGCCCGTCCGGGTCGGCGAGCATCGACCGGATCACGCACTCTTCGTCGGAGTGATTGACCATGACCACGACCCCCGTGGCCGGTCGCGCGTCCCTGACCTTCTGCACGAATCCCGGCGCCTCGCGTTGAAAATCCGTATCCAGCACGACGATGTCGGGCTCGAGATCAAGAAGGGTGGGAATCACCCGTTCACGCTCGGTGACTTCTCCGACCACGTCCAGGTCGTCGTGGCCCTCAAGGATCGCACGTACGCCCGCACTCATGAACGGCACCGCCAGCGCGATGAGGACAGTCGTGCAAGCGCTCGACGGATCATCCTGCACGGCAACGTTCCCCGGGTGTCCTCTTTCGCTGTCTGCCATTTCTAAGAGTCCCTCCGGACCTCTCCGAGTAAACACCAATGGCTGTTCAGGCAACATTGACAGGCCTCGAGCATCGCAAATCGACAGTGCGCGGCCGCCCTGCGCAAGCCAGCGAGCCGGACCGCGGTATAGTACGATCGTACCCATCGGTGCCGTACGAAAGACCGATTGTGCCGGGGGCCCGGGAGGGCAGATTGGTTGGTGTCGCGCCGGATACGGCGCGGCGGAGGATCCAATTCATCCTTCCGTCCGACATCAGGTCGGACAAAGCCTCCTTCCGCAGCCTCGGAGGAAGCCCCGCCTCGGCGGGGCTTCCGCATTTCAGGGGACTGTCACGCCTGCCGGCGCCCGCGCTCGCTTCCGAACATCTCCGCCACCGGTACTGCGACGAAACGACCCGCAACGGGCCGCCTGGTTGCCTGCCGCCGGATCAGCGCATCAATGCTGGTCACTCGCCGACGCACACGACTGTGTAAGTGGCTGGCTGATAGTATTTTGAACTGGAGCGACTACTCTCCTGGAAGGTGACTCAGGGCACGTATCGGTGGCCGGAATCTTGCCGCTTTGGTAGGCTTCTGCGGTACCCAGGTTCGAGGACGTAGGGGGTGCCTCTCCATGAGGTTCCAGGACCCGCGTTGACGAGGCCAGCATGAAACGAATCGTCGTTACCGGAGCGGCCGGCCAGATCGGTACCGAGATGGTCGCGCGACTCAGGGACGAGTACGGAACCGATGCCGTGCTCGCCACGGATATCCGTTCTGCCGGGTCCGAACTCGGCCCCTTCGCCTTCGTAGACGTCACGAATGGCGAGTCGCTGGACGCGGCTGTCGGTCGACACCGCGCCGACACCATCTTCCACCTGGCAGCCGTACTGTCGGCCGTCGGCGAGCGGCGTCCGCAGTTGACCTACCAGGTGAACATCGGCGGGCTGTTCAACGTGCTCGAGGTCGCACGGGCTCGCGGCTGCGCGGTGTTCACTCCGAGCTCGATAGCCGCCTTCGGTCCCAACACGCCTCCCGATCCGACACCGCAGGACACGATCCAGCGGCCGAACACCATGTACGGGGTCTCGAAGGTCGCGGGAGAGCTGCTGTGCGATTACTACTTCACCCGGTTCGGCCTCGACACGCGAGGTGTCCGCTATCCCGGCCTGATTTCTCACGTCGCAGAGCCGGGTGGCGGCACTACCGACTACGCGGTCGAGATCTACTACGAGGCGGTACGGCGAAACCGGTACGAGTGCTTCCTCGCCGAAGGAACGCAGCTCGACATGATGTACATGCCGGACGCGATCCGTGCCGCGATCGAATTGATGGAAGCTCCGGCCGACTCGCTCGCGCACCGGAACGCCTTCAATGTCACGGCGATGCAGCTGACGCCGGAGAAGATCGCCGAGTCGATCCGTCGTCGCCGGCCAGACTTCGAGTTGAGTTACGACGTGGACCCCGAGCGCCAGGCGATCGCCGAGTCCTGGCCCCGGCGCATCGACGACTCGGCCGCCAGGACGGAGTGGGGCTGGGAGGCCCGCTACGATCTCGAAGCGATGACCGACGAAATGCTGGACGAGCTGGAACGAAAACTCTGAACCGGGGCCGCGGCACAGCCCTATGGGTGAATCGATATCATGAATCGCACGACCGCCGAAGAAGCCGTTTCCGTCATTCAATCCGGCAACCGGGTGTTCATTCAGTCCGTCGCGGCCGCCCCGCGCCTCCTGATCGAGGCGATGACGGCCCGCGCGCCGGAACTTAGGGACGTGGAGATCGTTCACCTCCACACGGAGGGGCCCGCTCCCTACGCCGCTCCCGAGATGCGTGACAGCTTTCGGGTGAACGCCCTGTTCGTGGGAGCGAACGTCAGGGATGCGATCAACTCGGGTGAGTCCAGCTACATTCCGGTGTTCCTCGGCGAGACGTCGAACCTGTTTCGACGTGGGATTCTTCCGCTGGACGTGGCATTGATCCAGGTTTCGCCCCCCGACAAGCACGGATTCTGCTCTCTCGGCGTATCGGTCGACTGTTCGCGGGCGGCCGTCCAGGCGGCGAAGTTCGTGATCGCGCAGGTGAACCCGAACATGCCACGTACGCACGGCGACGGCGTGATCCACATCGACAAGATCGACGCCTTCGTGGACGGCGACGAACCGCTTCACGAAGTGCCGCCCCCCCAGTATGGCGACGTCGAAAAGGCGATAGGTCGGTACTGCGCTGAGTTGATCGAGGATGGAGCGACCCTGCAGATGGGCATCGGCGCGATTCCCGACGCCGTGCTCGCGGCACTCGGCGGTCACAAGAACCTGGGGATCCACACCGAGATGTTCTCCGATGGAGCGATCGACCTGATCGAGTCGGGCGTGATCAACGGACTGAACAAGCGCTCCCATCCGGGCAAGGTCGTGGCCACGTTCGTCATGGGAACGCGCCGATTGTACGATTTCATCGACGATAATCCGCAGGTCGCGATGCTGGACGTGGGCTATACGAACGACACGGCGGTCATCCGCCGGAATCCGAAGGTGACCGCGATCAACAGCGCGATCGAAGTGGACCTGACCGGCCAGGTCTGCGCAGATTCGATCGGAACCCGGCAGTACTCGGGGGTCGGCGGTCAGATGGACTTCATCCGGGGTGCGTCGCTCTCCGAGGGAGGAAAGCCGATCATCGCGCTGCCTTCGGTGACCCGGCGGGGCGAATCGCGGCTCGTGTCGTTCCTCAAGCCCGGGGCCGGCGTGGTCTCTACCCGGGCCCACGTGCATTACGTGGTGACCGAGTGGGGCGTCGCGAATCTCTACGGTCAGAATCTCCAGGCCCGCGCGCGCCTGCTGATCAACATCGCGCACCCAGATCACCGCGAGCGTCTCGAGCGAGAGGCGCTCGAGCGATTCCACTCGCTGCCGTCCAGCGTCTGAGCGGCCGCGATCGAGGAAGGGGGAAGGGGATGTCCAGGAGAACGCTCGCTTCCGGTTTCGTAAGCTCCTTCGCAGCGGCGCTGGGCCTGGCAATCGCGACGCCGTTGTCGGCACAGGCGCCGGTCGGCGATTTCTACTTCTTCGACCGCTCGGAGGACGGGACACAGCAGGCCAGCATTACGACCCTGGCGGAGGAGAATCCGGTGAAGGGCGCCGGTGGACTCACATGGGCGTGTGAACAGGGCGAGGGACGACTGATCGTTTCTTCGACCTACCTTGGGCGCTCGATGCGGGCCAGGGTCCGATGGGCATTCGACGGGGAGGACTTCGGCGATACCGAAAGCTGGATTCTGCGCCGGACCGGAATGGCCGTGATCGCCCCCCCGGAAATCACCTCGGAATTCACGCGCCGGGCACTACAGGCGCGAAGAGTCGTCATCCAGGCTTCCGACTACCAGTTCCGCCGGCACTCCTACACGTTCTCACTCGTCGGGCTGGATGAGGCGCTGGGAATGCTCCCGTGCGAATTCACCGGCTCGCAGGCCTCGATCAGTCGGCCCACCGTGCTGTTGGCGAGGCAGACGGAGGTATCTGCCGCGCCATAGTAGAGGTGCACCCGGGCTTCCTCCGGAGCGAAGCCGTCATCGTCTTCCCCATCGACGATCCAGCCGCTCGGGAAGACGACATTCGGAACCTGACCCACCAGTTCGTAGAGCTTCCGTGGCTCGAGGATGTTGTCGCGCGTGCGAGCCAGGACCCGCCGGGGATCTTCGAGATCGAGGATCGCCGCGCCTGCCTGATAGATGTTCGCGCCCGAGAAGTGCGTGGCGACGCCGTGATACACGAGCAGCCACCCGTGACGGGTTCGCAATGGCGGTGGGCCGGCCCCGATCCGTTCGTCCCACAAGCGTGGCCGTCCTTTCAGCACCGGTCCCAGGCTGCGCCACGCTACCAGGTCGTCCGACTCGGAGAGTACGATCTCGTCGCCCGTCGTCGGCCCGTCCGCGAGCTGGATCCGGTTCGGTCGGTCGAGCCTCAAGAATCGGCCTTCCTTTCGCTCGGGAAAGAGCACGCCATTGCGGACATCCGGTCCGGCCTCGATGCCCACGAGCTCGAAGCGCTCGAAGTCCCGCGTAGTGGCCACGCCGACCCGGCAGACCGTATCCGTGTCCACGGCGAACATTACGTACCAGGTGTCGTCGATCTTCGTGATTCGAGGGTCGAAGACGTGGTGGATTCCCATCGCTTCCTGGTCGAGCCCCTCGATCTCGACGATCCGGTCGCGGACATCGAAATTGCGGCCGTTGTCGCTCTCGGCCACCACGAAGTACGTCTTGCGGCCTCGAGACTGGATGCGGAGCACCAGCAGATAAAGGTCTCCGAACTTCGTGGCCCCCGGATTGAACACCGAGGTCGGATCCACGAGGTCGGGTGGCATCGCGGGGACGTCGAAGCCCGTCACGATCGGGTTGTCCGAACTTCTTACCAATACGGGGATCATCGATCCTCCCGAAGCTGTTTCAGCGCTCCACCCACCCGTCGTCCGAGGAATCCCGGCGTGCCACGGCCAGCCGGGCGAGCATTCTCTTGACGTCCCGAAGACCACCCGCGGTAAACCAGATGATGACGACGACCGTCACGAAGACCTGCAGGGCCACGTAGAATTTCCAGAACCTCTCCCAGTCCGCGTCCGGTACGTCATGCGTCAGATTCCAGGCGGTTCCGATCGCGAAGACCAGCGTCCAGCCCACGATCCAGACGTAGGTGACCAGGTAGATGGTCCTGTCGGCCCGGCTCGCGTTCGGTCCGAGTCCCAGTGCCCTCCAGCCGCGGGTCGGTGGCTGCCCGGTCCTGCTCGGTTCAGGATCGCCTGCCTCGGCACCTCGCGCCAGAAGATCCTCGAGGTCGAAGGTCGCGCGCCGGCCGATCAGGGAGACGCCGACGTAGACCAGGGTGGAGGCCGCCATCGCAATGCCCCAGAAGACCTGCCCGTTGATCGGGAAATCGTCGATGAGCTGGTGGACGACGATGCCCCCGACGGCAATCGTCGATCCGGTGATCATCGCCGACCATGCCGCCGCAGTGGTGCCCCGTTTCCAGTACAGGCCCCCGATGAGGACCGCTCCCGAGCCGCCGGCGAATATCGCACCCGTTATCGCGAAGAAGAGGAAGATGTACTGGCTCTGACGGAAGAGCAGGCTGAACAGGAAAATGAACACCGCGACGCCGACGATCGAGATTCTCAGCGCCCGCATGTGGGCCTCGGGGGAGAACGGTTCCTTGCGGAGGGGCATCACGACGTCCTGCACGAAAATGCTTCCCCAGGAGTGCAGATACGTGTCATGGGTGCTGATGAAGGCAGTCAGCATCACCGCCGCGAACGCGCCCAGGAGCCCGGTCGGCAGCAGGAGAGTAAGGACGGCAGGAACCCGGAGCTGGTTCGCGATCGTCTCGCTCTCGGCCGCTGCGATCCGGGCGGAGACGGCCGCCGACTCGGCCGAAAAGTCCGCGTGATGCAGGACCGTGTAGGCCACGATCGGCACGATCAGAAGAAACAGGGTCTGCGGCATACCGCGCCAGTTGGACAGTACCGCTCCCATCTTCGCTTCGTGAGCGCTCTCGGCCGAGGCGTTGTACCCCTGGGTCCCCTGCCACGACATGACGACGTAGACGACCCCGATCGTACCGATCAGGAAGTACCAGAAGTTGAAGTCGCGAACCTGGCTCGTGCGGAACGGGTTCACGAGGGACGCGTCCGCGGGCGCCGTGCCGAGTGCCGTGAAGATCTGGTCCCAGGAGACGGTGGAGAGGAGAAACAGGACGATGGCGAGAAACACGAGATTCACGAAGATTCCCTGCACGAAGTCCGTGATGATCACGGCCACCTGTCCGCCCGAGAACACGAAGAACAGGGAGGTGAGGAGCAACAGGGCCATCACCGTCGGGTAAGTCGAGGCGGCGACGGGCCCCAGCTGCAGCGACTCGGGCAAGCCGATGTAGTGGATGAAGAACCTCGCCCCCACGGCGGGAAAGATCCCGAAGTTGACGATGCCCGAAAGGAAGGCGAGGAGTCCCATGAAGATCCGGAAACGCCGGCTGTAGCGCCGCTCGAAGAACTCGGCCAGGGTCAGGCAGCGGGTCTCCCGGAACCGGTAGATCACGAATCCGGTGACGGTGATGAGCAGCACCACGATCGCCGTGCTCATCCCCCACCAGGTGAAGGCGAAGCCGGCCACGTAATTCTGCTCGAGGAATCCGACTACCGATATCGCGCCGAGCGCGGCCACGCCCTGGGAGACGCTGATCATGTACCGGCCCGCGGTGCGGCCGGCCGCGAGAAAGTCGGCGACGCCCCGCATGTACGGGCGCAGGAACAGAACGCCGCACGCCATCGCCAGGTACACGGCAAGCAGAATCACCCAGTCCAGTGCCGTGAAGTTCAACGCGACACCCGGACCCGGCCCTCCTGGTCGATACGGATCGTGGAGCCACCGTCCAGCTCCACCCAGGCCTCGAACCCGTGCGGCGTCGTCGCCAGCCCTGCCAGCTCGAACCCCGGATCGTCCTCGAGTGCGAGCTCGGCAGCACCGCTGGCCCAGCTTCCGGTACGGGCGCGATACTCGTGCTGACTGTAGTAAACCTGCCGCAGGAACCAGCCGGCACGCTCCTCCGGCAGCTGACTCGGGTCGTAGCTCTCCGCTTCCTCGTCCGCGCCGGCGAAGATCAGGAAACCCCACATCTCGGGATAGTGCATCGCGATCAACCCCTGGGGTGACCAGACCCAGTTGCTTTCCGCCGCGGTTTCACCCGTTCCGGGATCCGTGCGCTTCACGGTCTTGCCGTCCCGAATCTCCACCGGCCAGTCAACTCGCGAAAAATTAAGGCGCCAGCGATCCCCCGGTTGGGGCGGAACCGGGACCTCCGTCGCTTCCGCGAGCGCGGCCCAGGGAATCGAGATCTCGACGCTCCAGCCGCGGTCCCTGTCCTCCGGCTGGTTGAGGGTTCCCTGGACGGCGACTGCCGTGCGGAGCCCGGGGATGTCCCAGGCGTGGATCGCCGGACCTCCATCCCGGTACGGCCTGACCAGGAACAGGTCCCACTCGGTTCCCAGTGCGTTGATCTCCAGCTCGTAGTAGCCGTGCGAATCGCCGTCCGGATCCAGGAACACCTCGAAGTCATCGTCGAGGTAGATGACATCGTCCCTTTCGGTCAGAGTGCCCCAGACGTGCGGTTCCTCCAGCTCAGCGCCGATCCAGAGCGCCTCGTCGTTCCAGAGAACCTTGGCCCGGGTGAGAAGCGGCGGAGCAGGCCGGGACGGTCCTTCGATGTCGGTGAAAGCCTCTGTCCACGGGGCAAGCCGCCAGGCCGCCTCGTCCAGACGACCGTCCACCCGGATGGAGTCGACGGCGCGTCGGGCAACGTAGCTGCGCGGCGCCCAGTCCAGGGCGGGCCTCGGTAGAGGTTCCTCCCGGGGTCGCTCCGACGTCGATTCGGGCGTGCAGGCGACGAGGGCGGCGACGGTGGTCAGTACCAGCAGGGTGGCCAGCCGCTGCAGGTCTCTCGCGGCGCGGTCGAGCGACCCGGGTGTCGTGCCGTCTTGTATCACACGTGTCCGATTCTGAATGGCCCCTCCCTGGCTTGCACCCCCCGCATGGTCGTCCGGCTTGGAAACGCAGAACCGCACGAGACGGCCGTGTCTGCGAAACTCCACCGCTTCAGACGGCCCGTCAACGCACGCCTCCGGGCGCAGGCGCCACGGACGTGTACCTCGCAATCGGCGATCCTGGCCGCAAAAAGGTGCCACCAGCTCCGTCGTGCTACGGCAGAGGAAACGCCACAAAGCACTATGGAAAAACAATTTGGAAATGTGCGAGCATCCGGGTACGGGCCTTGCTCCCGATTCTCCCGTCTCCGCTCGCGCGCGAGGCAGGTCGCGGAAGCGTCCGGAGCCGCACCAGGCACGAATCGAGGAGTCAGGGCGATGACAGAGCACGGCACATCGGTGAAGCAATTGACTCAGCTAACGATGCTGACGATCGCCATGACGTTGTTCGCCGTCATGACCGTTCCCCGGACGGCCACAGCGCAGTCGGATCGCTCGCTGTTGAAGAGCGATCTCGTCCGGATGATGACGGGCAGCAGTTACTCGGACGAGGAAGTTCTCCAGATCGTGAGGATGAACTGCGTCGCTTTCGCTCCCAGCGATCGCGATCGGAACGACCTGGCGAGACTCTTCGACGGTGACGAGCTGCTGGAGGAAATCGACAGGTGCAGAGAAGTCGGACAGGCTGACGGATACCGCCATGGTCTGCCCGTGGCTCGAACGGCGTCCGCCGTGGAACTGCCTGAGCAGCCGAGGGCCGATGGGCCCCGGATTGAAACGCCGAGCCTGACCGATGAGGCATTCGCGCCGCCGGAGCTGGGGCGTCCCCCCCTTGGAAGCTACGAGTTGAACGAAACGCTTCCCGGTGTCACCCCGAGCGCTCCGCCCCGTCTCCTCAACTGGGACTACGTGACCCGACGGATCCTGTCGGAGTACCGTCCCGACCGACGCCACTCGGGAAGGGTGGTGCTCAAGATCTGGGTGAATGAAGAGGGTAGCGCCGGCGACGCGTCCATTCTCGATGCCGATGGCGACCCCGCCCTCGCCAGAGTGGCGCTGGCCGCGGTTCCGCTGATGAGATTCGCTCCGGCCGAGAGCCGGGACCGGAAGGTCGGCGCCTGGGCCACGCTGCCGATCCAGTTTCAGGCTGACTGAACGGTAATCAGCTCGATACAGCACCGGTACAAGCTGGTAACACCCCGTATCGATTCTCACCTCACATTTGCACCGGAGTGACCGGGCGCCTGAGCCCGCTCCTCGCCGCCCGTTCAGCACGGGGGAGGAAGTCCGGTGCGAATCGCGCTATTCACAGACACATACGCTCCCAGCGTCAACGGAGTGGCCCGCACGCTTCAGAAACTCGTACGCGATGCAGCGCGACGCGGGCACGACGTCGCTCTCGTCACATCAGATGGCGGCGCGGGTCGCGATGCGGACGCCCGGGTGCACATCCGGTTGCCCGGCCTGCCGCTACCGATGTATCCCGAAGTACAGATCTCCAGGCCCCTCGGGATCGCCGGTTCCCGGGAATTGAAGACCTTCGCGCCGGACCTGGTGCACGCGGCAACCGAGTTGACGATTGGCTGGTCCGGTGTTCGTTGGGCCCGCGACCTGGGAGTTCCGCTGGTCACGTCCTTTCACACCAAGTTCCCCGAGTACCTGTCGGGCTACGGTCTCGGACGACTCGAGCCTACGGCCTGGGGTTACCTGCGTACGTTTCATTCACATTCGCTTCGTACCTATTGTCCAAGTCAGGAGACGCTGCGTGAGCTTCGCAGTAACGGGTTCGACGGCGTACTGGAAATCTGGTCGCGTGGGGTGGACTCCGAGCACTTCCATCCGTCCCGCCGCTGCCGGCAACGACGTCGCGAACTGTCATCGGGCGCCGAGAGTATCGCCCTCTACGTGGGGCGACTCGCACCCGAGAAGCGCGTGGAGATGCTACTCGACGCATGGGAAATCGTCTCGGCCAGCGCCGATGAGTCGCTGGCTCTCTGGGTCGTGGGTGATGGTCCGAGTGCGGCAGAGCTGAAAGCGAGGGCCCCGGGAAACGTTCTATTTACGGGCTATCTGGAGGGTGACGAACTCGCCCGGACTTTTGCATCCGCCGATCTGTTCCTGTTTCCGTCGGACACGGAGACCTTCGGAAACGTCGTACTGGAAGCGATGTCCAGCGGTCTCCCGGTGATCGGGCCCGACAGGGGAGGCGTACCGGAGTTGATCCGACCTGCGATCGACGGGCTTCTGTTTCGTAGCGGGAACGCCGAAGAGCTCGCCGCAGCAACTCATACCCTGCTGAGCGACGCCAGCCTCCGAAAGCGCCTGGCCCGGGCCGCCCGCCGGTCGGCCGAACAGCGATCCTGGGACTCGATCTTCGATGGCCTGTTCGCCGGCTATCGGGAGGCCATCCGGCGCGGTATGCGAGCAACTGCTGCCTGACCGACCAGACGCGCCCTCTCCCCGTGACACCCGTCCGGGAGGCCATTACCATTCCTTCCTCCAGAAGATTGCCACCGCACGATCGGGCTGGCATCGACCGACGATCCATGAGCAGAGGGAGACGAGCGGTGGAGTGGCGCACCTACAAGCGCACGGGCCGGGTATACGCCGGCCGGTTCAACGAGGACGTCGTGATCGCCACGGATACCGGCCCCGTGGAAGCGGCCGCCGGCGACTACCTGGTGGTCGATTCCGGCCTGCGACAGGTACGGCATTATACTGCCGGTGAGTTCGCGGAGTGCTTCGCTTCCTCCGATCGGCCGGTCCCGATCAAGGCCCTGCCGGAGTTGTCGGCCGTCGTCGCCTCTCGGGTGACCCGGGTGTCTGCGTCCGAGGTCGGGGAAGAGTGCTCCCGGTGCCACAGGCGGACGGCGCTGAGAGACTTCGAGGGATCGCAGGTCTGTGCCGACTGTGAGCTCGCGATCAAGGCCGGCCGGGAAGAACGGATCCGCTGCCTTCACGATGATTCCAGTATGCGGAAGGAGCTGATCGAAGGCGTGATCGTCGATCGTTGCCCGTCGTGCGGTGGGGTCTGGTTCGATGGGGGGGAGCTCGAGGCTTTGAGCTCGATCCTCCAGAGAGCGGCCGATCAGGGCATGCCATCTCCGGTAGCCTCCCGCCTGTTCCACAGTCTCACACAGAGACTCGCGGAGTAGTATCCAGAAGCCAGCGCAGGAGTCGTTCACGTGAAGCGATATTTCGCATGCTCCTCCAGTCCCGCGGTCGTCCTGCCGATTCTCGGAATCCTCTCGTTCTCGCTCGCACTGCCTTGCCGGGTCTCGGCCCAGGTTTCCGATCCTCCGATCGCGGATACGCTCGCTGCCGCAGTGGCGCCGCCGGAGGCGCCGATGCCGACCGACCCGAAGGTGCTCCATGGCATGCTCGACAACGGACTGACCTGGTTCGTGCGGGCCAACGCCAGGCCCGAAGCCCGTGCGGTGCTTCGACTGGTGGTCAACGCGGGCTCCGTTCTCGAGGACGACGACCAGCGCGGGCTCGCGCACTTCCTCGAGCACATGGCGTTCAACGGCACGAAGAGCTTCGAAAAGCAGGAGTTGGTGAACTACCTCGAGCGGATCGGCATGCGATTCGG
This sequence comes from Gemmatimonadota bacterium, assembly GCA_023554245.1. Taxonomy (GTDB): domain Bacteria; phylum Gemmatimonadota; class Gemmatimonadetes; order Palauibacterales; family Palauibacteraceae; genus Carthagonibacter; species Carthagonibacter metallireducens. The sequence goes on along the minus strand of JAMJQL010000010.1, from coordinate 6,641 downwards.
AGCCGACATCAACGCCTACACGAGCTTCGACGAAACCGTCTACATGCTCGAGGTCCCGACCGACAGCGCGGGCATGCTCGAGACCGGACTGCAGATCCTCGAGGAATGGGCACACGCGATCACGCTCGATTCGCTCGAGATCGAGAAGGAGCGGGGGGTGGTCCTGGAGGAATGGCGGCTCGGCCAGGGAGCCGCTTCACGTGTGCGGGACCAGCAATTTCCCGTCGTGTTCCAGGGCTCACGCTATGCCGACAGGCTCCCGATCGGGGACCCGGATGTCATTCGGAACTTCGATCACGACGCGCTGCGCAGATTCTACCGTGACTGGTATCGTCCGGACCTGATGGCAGTGATCGCCGTGGGCGACTTCGACCCAGCCGACGTGGCTTCCCGCATTGAACGGAGGTTCTCGGCCATCCCGGCCCGGCCCGACGCTCCCGCACGGCCGGTATTCGAGGTGCCCCGCCACCCGGAGACTCTGGTCTCGTCGGTGACCGATCCGGAGCTCCAGGTCTCGAGGGTGGAAGCCCTGTGGAAGTTGCCGCCCGAGTCCGACGGGACACACGCGGATTACAGGCGGCGCATGGTCGAGCGCAGCTGGAACTCCATGCTGAATTTCCGCTTCTTCGAGATCACGCGGGAGTCCGAGCAACCGCCATTCCTGTTCGCGGGATCCGGCAAAGGTCTTCTGGTCCGCGGAAGCGAAGCGTTTCAACTGCAGGCGGCCGTCGCCGACGGAGAGTCCAGTGCCGGCCTCGAGCGGCTTCTGCTCGAGGCCGAGCGGGTGGAACGATTCGGCTTCACACAGGCCGAGCTGGACCGGCAGAAAGCCGACATGCTGCGGGGCTACCAGCGGGCCTGGGAAGAACGGGAGAAGAGCGAGTCGTCCACCTATGCGGCCGAATACGGGCGGACCTTCCTGCAGGGCGAGTCGTTCCCGGGGATCGAGTACGAATACGCGCTCGCGCGGCGCTACATTCCAGGGATCGAGCTCGAAGAGGTGAATCGGCTCGGACGCCGGTGGATCTCCGATTCCAGCCGGGTGCTGCTCGCGGCGACCCCGGATAAGGAAGGCGTCGAGGCGCCGACTGATGCAGAGCTTCTGTCCGCATTCGACGCTGCTGCCGCCGCGTCTGCCGAACTCACGCCATGGGACGACTCGGACTCGGATCGTCCGCTGATGGACGAACGGCCGGCGGGCGGCACGGTGATCGCCGAGACCCGGCACGAGGCGGTGAACGTGACCGAGTGGCGCCTCTCGAATGGGGTGCGGATCCTGGCGAAGCCCACGGAGTTCAAGTCGGACCAGGTGCTTTTCAACGCCCGCAGCCCGGGCGGAACCTCGCTCGCATCGGATGAAGTGTACCTCTCCGCGACCTGGGCCTCCTCGATCGTCGGAGCCTCCGGCGCCGGCGAGTTCAGCGCCGTGGACATTCAGAAATCGCTCGCCGGTAAGGCTGTCTCGGTCAGTCCGTTCATCGGGGAGAACGAGGAAGGATTCAGCGGGTCGGCCTCACCGCGTGACCTCGAGACCCTGTTTCAACTGATCTCGCTCTACGCGACGAGTCCGAGGCGCGACGAAACGGCGTTCGGATCGCTCATGTCGCGCGTTCAGACCGCGATCGCCAACCGGGGAACGAGTCCCGAGGCGGTCTGGGCAGACACGCTGTCCGTGGTCCTGGCGCAGGGGCATCCCCGTCGCCAGCCTCCCACCCCGGAGAGACTCGAGAGGGTGGATCTCGATCAGGCGCTCTCGTTTTATGGTGAACGGTTCGCCGATTTCGGCGACTTCACTTTCACCTTCGTCGGGTCTTTCGACCTCGCCGAGCTTCGCGGCCTGGCAGCGCTCTACCTGGGCTCGCTCCCAGCTCGGGGTCGGTCCGAGAGCTGGCGCGACGTGGGTGTCCGACCGCCGGAGGGAGTCGAGCGCCGTACTGTCCACATGGGTAGCGAACCGAAGGCACGCACCGCGATCGTCTTCACCGGGCCGTTCCAATACGATCGCGAAAACCGCATGCTGCTCGGCGCCACCACCGATGTCCTGGACATCATGCTTCGCGAGGTGCTGCGCGAAGAGTTAGGCGGCACCTACGGCGCCAGCGTCAGCGCGAGCCCTTCCCGGATTCCGATCGAGCGATACGGTGTCCGAATCGGCTACGGCGCCGAACCGGAACGGCTGGAGGAGTTGACCGCTGCGACATTCGCCGTGATCGACAGCCTCACCCGCTACGGAGCGTCCGACGCAAATCTCGAGAAGGTCAAGGAGGCACGTAGGCGGTCGCGCGAGACCGATCTCGAGGACAACGGATTCTGGCTCGCGGCGATCTCGGGCTATGATCGTGACGGCGAGCCGCTCGGGCGGATCCTCGACCTGGATCCGCTGCTGGAAGCCCTGACACCCGAGGGAATCGGAGAGGCAGCCGGCCGGTGGCTGTCCCCGGAGCGCTACGTCCAGGTCTCGCTCTTGCCGGCGGACCCGTGAACCGGCGGGCCTTCTCGGCCGTAATCGCCGGCGTCGCGGCCGGACTGGGCGGCGTGGGTGCGATGCGTCTCTGGCAGTCCGGCGGGCCGGTCATGAGCGGCCCCCTTCCGCCATCGGATCTGCCGGTACGTCGTCTCGGACGGACCGGAGCCGATCTGCCGATTCTCGGCCTCGGGGGGCATCACCTCGGGCTGGCCGGCTCCGAGCGCGACGCCCGCCGCCTCGTCGAGACCGCGCTCGAGGAGGGCATCCGGTTCTTCGACACCGCCGAGAGCTATCAGGCCGGCACGTCGGAGCGGTGGCTGGGGGCGGCGCTCCGCGACGTCCGCTCCGAGGTCTTCCTGATGAGCAAGACCCACGAGCCCCGCCAGCGAAGCGCGCAGAGCGCCCGCGAACACCTGGAAGGGAGTCTGGAGCGGCTCGGCACCGACTATCTCGATCTGTGGCAGCTTCACAGCATCAAGAGCCCGGAAGACGTCGATTTCTCCTTCCGCCCGGGCGGAGCCATGGAGTACATCTTCGAGGCGAAGCGGGAAGGTCGGGTCCGCTGGATAGGGGTGACCGGTCACATGAACGCGGCCTCCCACGAACGGGCGATACGGTACTGGGACGAGGGCTGGGAGTTCGATACGCTGCAGTTCCCGATCAACCCGATCGACTATCACCAGGAGAGCTTCCAGCGCGTCGTACTCGATGCGGCGCGGGAGCGGGACATCGCCGTGATCGCGATGAAAACCTCGGCTGACGGGGCTCTCGTCCGCGAGGGGGTGTGCAGTCACGAGGAGTGCCTTCGGTACGTCTGGTCGCTGCCGGTCAGCATGGCCGTTGTGGGGATGGAGCGACCGGACCTCGTTCGGCGCAACGCCTCGGTCGCACGCGCGCGCACCTTCATGGATCCGGCAGAGCGGGAGACGTTCCGCGAGCGAATACTGCCGCGGGCCGACTCGCGACTGGAGTGGTACAAGAGGAGTCCCGCCGGTTAGGATATACGTGTCTGAAATGGGGCCGGATGGAATTCCCGAACCGGAGCTGACCGTATGGACGCCAGGCAGGAGCTCGTGGACCGGATGAACCCGAACCGGACGATCTTTGACCGGATGATCGGCGCGGCGAGACTCGACATCCCGACCTACGAAGAGGTCGAGCATGACGCGTCGTTGACCGCGCAGGCGGCAATCGTCGTCGCCCTGGCCGCGCTGGCGCGGGCGATCGGCGGTATCGATGGCGGATCGACGCACGTTCTGTCAGGTCTGATGACCGCGCTGTCGATGTGGCTGGTGTGGGCGGGCATTACCTATCTGATCGGCGACAAGGTGCTGGGCGGCACGGCCACGTGGGGCGAGCTGCTGCGTACTCTGGGCTTTGCCCAGGCGCCCGGTCTACTCGCGGTCGTGGGCGTGTTCGGCCCCCTGAGCGGCGTTACCGAGCTCGTGGTCTCGATCTGGCTGCTCATTACCGGAATCGTCGCGATCCGGCAGGCGCTGGACTTCAGCACCGGCAAGGCGATTCTCACCGCGCTGCTCGGATGGCTCTCAGCCATCGCAGTGGCCGTCCTGATCGCACTCGCGATCGGTGGAATGGCTGCGATATTCGGCGGTATCGCGTCGATGTTCGGCGGTTGAGCGTACGGGCAGCGTTCCTCGCGGCGCTGGGGCTCCTGCCGCTCCCCCTGGTGGGGAGCCCCGGGTCAGCTCCGCTCACCGATGCCGCAAGGTGGGAAGCGGCAGCCGACACCTCGACCTCCGATTGGCCGAGGACACGTCCCGAGCGAACCGGCTTCGAGGAGACCTCCCGCTACGCGGACGTCATCGCCTTCCTGGATTCACTGGCGCTGCGTCGCCCGGGTCTGGATCTCCGGACCTTCGGCGTGAGCGAGGAGGGAAGGCGGCTGCCGCTCGTCGTGTTCGGCGCCGATTCCGGTGCGACTCCCGATGCGATCCGCGACGACGAGCGGATCCGGATTCTCGTGCTGGCGAACATCCATGCCGGCGAGGTGGCAGGAAAGGAGGCCGCTCTCGTCCTGGCTCGCGACCTGGCAGCCGGCCGGCACGACGACTGGCTGACCGACGCGATCGTCATGATCGCCCCGATCTACAACGCCGACGGAAACGAAAGAATCGGCCTGCGGAATCGGCGGGGACAGTTCGGTCCGCTCGCCGGCATGGGACAGCGAGCGAACGCCCGGGGCCTCGATCTGAATCGGGACAACACGAAACTGGACGCAGCCGAGGCCCGCGCCCTGGCCGGCCTGCTGAACGACTTCGATCCGCACGTGCTGCTGGACCTCCACACGACCAACGGTACGGTTCACGCTTATCACCTGACCTACGCGCCGCCCCTGCACCCAGACACCGATCCCGCGATCGTCTCGGAGCTTCGCGAGCGCTGGCTGCCGGCCGTCACGGATCGCGTGCGTTCGGAGAGCGGCTGGGAGTTCTTCCACTACGGGAATATCCCGGGGACGTGGGGGATGACGGGTGAGCAGGGCTGGTACACCTTCGACCACCGGCCGCGGTTCACGACGAACTACGTCGGTCTCCGGAACCGATTCGGGATCCTGAGCGAGGCATACTCCTACGCCAGCTTCGAAGAGCGCATACTCGCGCACCGGCGCTTCGTCGAAGCGGTCATCGATTACGCCGTGAACGGGGCGCAGCGGCTCCGAACGATCGTCCAGGAAGCGGACCGGGCCCCGGTAGCCGGCCGCGAAGTAGCGCTCTCGGCCTCACGAGTCCGGGGAGACACGATCGAAATCCTGCTCGGTGAGGTCCGAAACAGCCGGAACCCGTACAGCGGCGAGCCGATGCGAGAGAGGCTCGACGTCCGGCGACTCGAGCGAATGCCCGACTACACGAGCTTCGAGGCATCGGTGACGACCATAGCGCCCGCGGCCTACCTGGTTCTCCCATCCGAGACGGAGACGATGGACAGACTCGCTGCACACGGGATTGGAACGTGGGTCCTGGACCGCGGCGGACCTTTCGACGTGCAGCGGTTCACGGTCGATTCCGTGAGTGTGTCGGAGCTGGAGTATCAGCGCCGAAGGCAGACGACTCTGTTCGGAAGCTGGACCGATGCCACCGTCGAGCTCCCAGCCGGAACGGTGGTCGTACCGGTCGATCAGCCTCTCGGTCGAATAGCCGCACTGTTGCTCGAGCCGACTTCCGACGACGGTCTGGTGGCATGGTCCGTGCTCGAATTGGACGAGGGAAAACGCTTTCCCGTGCTCAGATCGGAGAAGTTGCCCGAAGGTCCCTGACCCACCCCTCGGCACGAGGATCGGGTGAACGCACGTATCGCCGTTCCGCTGTTCGTCGTGGTCGCGACCCTGCTGGCAGGCGTGCGTCCGCTCTCCGGACAGACGAGCGGGCGGCTGATCGGACGCGCCGTGGACATCGAGACGGGTGCTCCGCTCGCCGGCGCCGTCGTGAGCGTGGAGACCCTCGGCCTGAAGACCTCCACCGACTCCGACGGCCGCTTCCTGCTGGCGGGACTCCCCTCAGGCAGGCATCCGGTGTCCGTCGACCTCCTGGGGTACGAGCCGCTGCGGCTCGAGGACGTGATCGTCCGCGCGGGCCGCGCCACCAGGGTACCCGTCTCGCTCAGGGCCACCGCCATCGAAGTCGCCCCGCTGGTCGTCGAAGCGGATCGGATTCCCCTCATCGAACCGGAGGTCACCGAGTCTCGCGAGGTGATTCCCGGTTCGATCCTTCGGGAACTTCCCGTGGTCCGCACCGAGGAAGCGGTCGAGCTGGCGACCGGAGTGTCGGACGGACACTTCCGGGGCGGACAGATCGGGCAGGAGTCGTATCTGGTCGACGGAATGGAGATCAAGAACCAGGCGGAAGGTTCCACCCAGGGGGCCGGGCTCGAGTTCTCGCCCTCCTCGCTCGCCGAGATCGAGGTGATCACCGGCGGATTCGGGGCGGAATACGGATCGGCGCTGAGCGGAGTCGTCAGCTACCGGACCCGAAGCGGCAACCCGGAAAGGTGGGATGGTTCGGCCGCCTTCATGACCGATCAGTGGGCCCCGGAGTCTTCATCGGCCGGGTTCAGCGAACTCGTTCTCAACGGGGGCGGGCCTCTGCCGTTCCTCGGTCCGGAGGCGACCCTGTTCGCGGACCTCCAGCTCCAGGGGCTTCTCGACGCCGATCCACGC
>JAMJQL010000100.1 GCA_023554245.1 Gemmatimonadota bacterium | reverse complement strand
CCGCCAGTCGGAGCAGAGGAGCCCGTCCGATGAGCCTTGAACAGTACGTGATGATCGCCGAGCTCGTCGCGTCCCTGGGCGTGATCGTGTCGATCGTCTACCTGGCGGTCCAGGTGAGGCAGGCAGCCCGCGTCAACAGTGCGAACGCCCGGCACGCCATCTCGCAGTTCGCTCTCGACTTCACGATGTTCAAGGCTGAACACGCCGACCGCCTGGAACGCGTGCTGGAGTCGGCCGAACTCGGCCCCGGGGACGCCACCTTCCGCTGGTGGAATCACATGATGGTCGTTCTCCATGCGGAGACCTACTTCCACCACTACGAGCTGGGGCTCATGCCGAAGAAGCACTGGGCGGGGTACGTGCGGTACGTTCGTGGCTACCTGTCGACTCCCGGCATGACCGAGTTCTGGCAAGATGTGGGAGCCGCCTTCTCCAGGGATTTCGCGGATTGGATCGACGGCCTGATGGTGGAAGAGGGGCTCATGGAGGGTGCGGCCACGTCGCGGGGCACTGTTCCCGGAGAAGTCGAGTGATCCAACAAGTCCCGGCCGGTGACGCGACCTTCGTTCTTCTCGGCGGCGACGGCGGAACGATCGCGCGCTATATGGACAACCGGAAGTAGGCACGCCGAACCGTCACAGCTGCCCAGACTCTCTGAAGCGGTTTCTTCGATCGATGGAGGATGAAGTCGTGAATCGTAGCCTTCCGACTGTCGGACTCGCGCTCGCAGGCCTGTTGTCTGTGTCGATCTTGGCGACTGACTCGCCTGATCAGAATCGCCCGGCCGGTAGCGTCTGGTCTGTGGATCTGATCCGAACCCTGCCGGGAATGCAGGACGAGTACCTCGCGTCGATCGAGGACAACTGGGCAGGTGCCCGCGAACTGGCGCACGATCGCGGCGCGGTCATAACGTATCGAGCTCTCGCTGCCGATCCCGATTCGGAGCGCGGGTGGGACGTCATCCTGATGACGGAGTACGCCGACTCAGCGACGTGGGCACGCCGTGAGGAAATTTTCGAAGAAATCTTCGCCGCCCCTGAATTCGTGCGAGTCCAGCCCGCGAGCCCATCGTCGGAGCTGCGGGAGTTCGTGACGCCGGGGGTGGTCATGCGAGGCGTGATCGACGGGGAAGCCCCGTAGTTCCCAAGCGCAACCCGAGTCCACCGGGCGACTCCCCGGCCAGGGCGCGCTACCGGTACTGAAACTTCGCACCTCAGGCTTCATACCGTGACTCCAGGATCGTATTCCACCATCCCGGAGATTCGATATGCGCTTGCCGAAGTGGTCAGCCGCCGTAACGCTGGTGCTTTTCCTCGTCATCTCCGCCGCGGCGTTTACTGCTGGACGGCGCACGGCCTAGTTTGACGAGATCACCGTGAAGAAGATCACCGTGGTGGACGACGAGGGAAGAACCCGGGTCCTGCTGGCCGGAGGCTACGGTCCGCGACGGGCAGATCTCGCGGGCCTGCTATTCATCAACCTGGAGGGAGTCCAGGCCGGCGGGCTGGAATACACGGGCAAACGCGACACCTCCGGGACGGTGGATGCCGGGGCGATTCTCACGTTCGACCAGTTCGGCAACGACGAGATCGTCGCGCTGAGCTACGACCAGGACGGCGGACGCAAGCGGCAGGGCCTGACCATTCAGGACCGACCCGATTCACTCACCGACAGGCTGAAGGAAGCAGATCGCGCCGTCGAGTCGGCGACTTCGAAGGAGGAGCGCGACTCGCTGGTGGAGCATTACTTCGCGAGGATCCCGAGACGGGAGATCGCGGCCCGGCGGCTGTTCGTCGGTCGGAGCTGGAATCAGTCATCCCTCGTGACGCTGTCCGACCCGGACGGACGCGCAAAGCTGCGTCTGGAAGTCGACAGCCTGGGAGCCGCCAGCATTCAGTTCCTGGACGATGCCGGGGCCGTCGTACGGACGATCACGCCGTAGGCGGAGCCGGCGTCATGCCTTGCCCGGTCACTGCCGCGGGGGCGCACCGGCATCGAGCAATTCCCGGTCGTCCGCCTTTCGGGCCAGAGCGAGCGAGCCAGCCGCGCAGGCCGCGCTCGAGACCGCGAACACCGGGGCCAGGATCGCGAGGGCTGCGCCTCCGAGGCCCGCGACCGCGACGAATACTCCCGAGAAGATCACACCCCCGACGGCCCCCCAGCCGGCAAAGCGGGGAAGTGACATCTGATCGAAGCTGCGACGACCCTCGACGAGTCCGAGAACGCCGGAAAAGGTGACTCCCGCCAGGAAGCCGAGCAGGCCGAACCCGAGAGGAAAGGGGACGTCGGCGGCATCGGGGCCGACGACCAGTAGCAGCGCCATACCCGCGCCGAACCAGGCCAGCCCCCAGGTAAGGCCCAGGCCGAGAGCCCCACGGATTCGACGGATCCAGCGATTCATGAAACAACCTCCATCAAATCGATCCTCTCTACTGGAATTGGAACACGAGCGGGAAAACGAGAACGACGATCCACGCCCATGCCGCGTACACCGGGAGGTAGGCCGTCTGCCAGCGCTCCAGCGGTGCAAATCCCGCGCGTCGGCGCAGGAATTTCGTGTACAGCACGGCCGACCAAGCGAGGTTGACTACGAGGATCAGGTTCTCTCCGAGGGCGGCGACCCGGTTCGGCGTGAACCCGAAGACCGAGATACGCGCCAGAATCGCCCAGAGCGCCATGGCGTCCACGAGCAGCGCGCAGATCACCAGCACGAGCTGGAGCCCGTCGAACAGGCCGGGCTCGGCGTGGGGATCCCGGGCCGATATCGAGTACAGCAGCAGTCCTACGACGAGAACGAGGAGCAGATCGAATCCAATGAGGACCTCGCGCTCCACGGCGATCCCGCTGCCGGTCCAGACCATAGTGCCGAGAAATGCGAGGAGCATCACGACAAACAGGGGAGTGAACAACATGGTGAGCACCGGCGCCATATTCTCGATGACGCTCTGCTTGGCCTCCACGAGCCACCCGGCGACGATCACGGCCCCTGCTGCGCCACAGGGAAGAATCCAGGACTCGAGGAGCCATTCCGCGTCCAGGCCGATGGCGCTGAAGATGAACATCGTGAACATCATCAGGACGCCGCCGCCCAGGGCGATCAGGACGAAGTAGATGAACCACTCTCCCGAGAAGCGCACGAAGTTCATGCGCTGGTCATGATCCCTCCAGGCTCCACCGGCGTAGCCGAAGCCGACGGCGAACCAGAGCCCCATGGGAAGGTGCACGGCTGCCAGAATCTCGGTGCTGCCGCCTCGCACGAAGGGATAGAGATTCAGCGCGAGCGCGCCGGCGAGGAAGGGCGCCGCGAGCCGTATGAGGTCTCCGGACTCCAGGCCCCGCTTCCAGGCAAAGAACCCCGCGAGGAATGGAAGGACGAGAAGGCTGACGTTGCGGGCGTAGAACGACTCCGCGCCGGTCGAGCCGTCGAGTCGCATACCGAACAGCTCGGGCACCTTGACGGCCAGGGCCGCCGCCACGGCCAGACCCAGTGCCACCAGTGCCTCACGGCCGAAACTCGCCGTGCCCGCCTCGGTCCCCGCCACGACGAGGCGCTTCCACAGGCGCTCCGAGTGCTCACGCGCGAATTCGCGCGACAGTGCGTCAAGTTCGCCGAGGCGCTTCACGCCGATGAGGAAGGCCTCCTCCTGATCGAGTCCCGATTTCTGCAGGTCGGCGACCTCGTTCCGGAGGTGATCCTCCAGCTCATCCACGTCGGTGGCGTCGATCGCCTGACGGCGCTGCACGTACGACCGCCATTCCCGAATCCGCTCCTCGAGCACCCGGGCGTCTGCTTCGCGTGCCATCAGATTCCTTGCGGCGTGAGTTGAAACGACATGAACGGGGTCGAGCGGAGTGTTTCGCTCACGACCTTCCACTGCCTCTGCTGGTTCGCCAGTTCTTCGGAGCCCCGGTCTGTCAGCCGGTAGTACTTACGCCGACGCCCCGACTCGGATTTTCCCCACACGGCCTCCACGAGTCCGTTGCGCTCCAGGCGATGGAGGACCGGGTACAACATGCCATCGGTCCACTGCAACTCCCCGCCGGAGAGCTCGTCCACGCGCTTTATGATGGCGTAGCCGTAGCTCTCTCCCTCGCTGAGAATGGCCAGCACCAGGGGCGTGGCGGAGGCGGCGACGAGGTCCTTGCCTATGTCCATGCCGGGCGACCGATCCGTGAACGGTTTCGACGATACATAGAAGTAGTATACATAATAGTTCTAGGTATAGGCAAGGGTCGGGAGCCGGGACGGTCGAAGCCACGCCGTGTCACTCAGTCGTGCTGCCAGCGTATGTTGCCCCTGGCCGACGTCCGCAGATCGAAACACGGGAGAACGCAGGTGCCTGAGTACGCAGCGTTTTTGAGGGGCATCAACGTCGGCGGACATCGGGTGAAGATGGACCGCCTCCGCACGATGCTCGAGGAGCTCGGCCTTGCAGACGTGTCGACCTTCCTCGCCAGCGGAAACGTGATGTTTTCGTCAGACTCCGACGATCCGAAAGGTCTGCGGGACGGGATCGAAGCCCACCTCGAGCGAGGACTGGGATACGAGGTCCCGGTTTTTCTCCGTTCGCCCGCCGAGCTCGAGCAGATTGTGGCCTTCCGTCCGCCGGAGAGTACAGGGCAAGTTCCATCGTCGGTCGGCTCGCACTACGTGATCCTCCTGGATCCGAATGTAAGGCAAGAAGTACGATCGAAGCTGTCGCTCCTCGCTTCCGGCTCGGACCGATTCCACTTCGCCGATTCGGAGGTCCATTGGCTCATGAACGGGAAGCTGTCGGAATCTCAGCTCTTCGATCGGGAGCTCGACCGAGCCATGCGCGGCATCCGTCACACGATGCGGAACATGAACACGCTGAGCCGGATGGCGGTCCGGATGGCTTCTTCTTCGCCCGGGGGCTGAGGTCGGAGGCGGACCGTGCTCCATTCGCCAGCACACATCGGCACCGGAAAGGGCGGCACCATTTGTCACTTCAGGACGTCGGAAGCATCGGAGAGCTCATCGCCGCGATCGCGACGGTCGCGACCCTCGTCTATCTCGCCATCCAGGTCCGGCACAACTCCCGCGCCATGGATCGCTCGAACGAATTCGCGCAGGCGAATTCCATTCACCAGATCACGATGCTGTTCAACGAGCTCAACTGGCGGCTCGCCAGCGATTCCGAGCTGGCGGACATCCACACCCGTGCCCTTGCAGGAGAACCGCTCAGCCCGGCCGAAGCCACACGGTTCACCGCATTCGTGAATACCTACGTAGCGACGATCGAGAACCTCGTCGGACAGCAAAGCCTCGCTCTCGGCTATTCCGAGCTGGACTCGACGGCGGCACTCGACCTTCTGGCTCCTGTACTCCGGGAGTTGCTCGAAACGGAGGCGGGAGCGAAGTGGTGGAGAGAAGCGGCCCCCCACCTGTACGTGGAGGGGTTTCGTGCGCAGCTCGATGCGGCGATGGCGAGGGCCTCGGACCGCACGAGCCTCGTGACGTGAACCCGACCGATTCGGAGCCATGATGGGAACCTTCGAGTATGTGATGGTGCTCGTCTCGATCGTTATCGGGCTGGCCATCACCTACCTGCTGAACGCGCTCGCCGCCGGTGTGCACCGGCTCCGCGGGCACGGCGAGCCGCTGCGCCTGGACGCCGTGTATCTCCTGTGGATCGGGTTCGTGCTGATCTGGCTCATCTCCTTCTGGTGGTGGGAGTTCAAGTTCCAGGAGGTCGAGGCGTGGTCCTTCGGGCTGTACCTGTTCGTGATCACCTATGCGGTAGGGCTGTTCCTGCTCGCCGCCGTGCTGGTCCCGAACCGGATGGAAGGAGTCGGCGATTCCTTCGAATACTTCATGGACGGAAGAAAGTGGTTCTTCTGGGGGCTGATCCTCCTGGTCGGGCTGGACACGATCGACAGCTTTCTGAAGAGCGCCGAGTGGGGCCTGCGTCCCTTCTATCTCATGCAGTCAGGCGTGATCGTGGCGGCGGCCCTGGCTGGGCTGATGTCGACCCAGCGAAGCGTTCAACTCGTCGGCGCGGTCGCGGCCTTCGCCGTTCAGATGGCCTACATGTTCCGCGAAGTCGGCGTGCTCGGATCATGGTAGATAAGGCCTTCGTCCCTCCGAAGACCGAAAACTCCCCGATCGTTTACGCCCGGGTGGCGGGAGCGCTGTACCTGGTCATCATCATACTCGGCCTCTCCAGCGAGCTGCTGGTCCGCTCGGGCCTGATCGTCTGGGGAGATGCGGCGGCCACGGCCGCCAGCATCAGCGCTTCGCCCGGAGTGTTCCGGCTCGGCTTCGTGGCGGACTCGGTGATGGTGATTTGCGACGTCGCTCTCGCCGTTCTGCTGTTTGCCCTCCTGCTGCTCGAAGGTACCGGCTTCGCAGCGGCGTTCGACCCGGCACAGCTTCAGTCGCTCTCGTACCTGTTTCTCGACCTGCACGCTCACGGCTATGACCTCGGATTGCTGCTCTTCGGGGTTCATTGTCTGCTGCTCGGCTATCTCATCATCCGGGCACGGTACTTTCCGAAGGCCATCGGAATCATGGTCGCGGCAGGCGGGCTCGTGTATCTGCTCGGCAGCTTCGCTCGCTTCCTGGCTCCCGGCTACGGCTCTGCGCTCGTGCCGTTATACGCGGTGCCGCTGGTAGCCGAGCTCTCACTGTGTCTGTGGCTCCTCCTCAGGGGGGTCGATCTCGAACAATGGCGAGCGGTGGCCGCGGGGTCGTAAGCGGCCACGCTCCGGCAAAGAAGCCGGACAGCCGATCGCCTGCCGGGTGCGGGTGCATCCCGCCCGGGACCGGTACACGCTCGCTCTTCTCATCATTCTCGCCCTCGGACTGCTTCCGGCGGACGCGATCGGGCAGGTCGGCCGCGAAGCTCGATGCGCTTGACAGAATGCACCGGGCGAGTGCTAGGTGGTGCCGAGGCGCGAGTAAAGTAGGTCTGTCGGTAATCTCCACAGGAACCCGAACAGGAGGGAATCATGGAGCAAGACCGGGTGGTCACTGAACAGCGCACGCCCTGGCATCTGTGGGTCATCGGAATCGTGGCGCTCCTGTGGAATCTCGTGGGCGCGTACGACTACCTGATGACGCAGACCGAGAATGCCGCCTACATGGGCCGATTCACGGCGGAGCAGCTGGAGTACTGGTACGGCTTTCCCACCTGGGTCGTAGCCAGCTGGGCGATCGCGGTCTGGGGCGGAGTCCTGGGGGCCGTCCTCCTGCTGCTGAAGAAGCGGCTGGCTGCGCCGGTCTTCCTGGTCTCGTTTCTCGCCATGGTTCTGACCTCCATCCACAACTTTCTGCTCAGCGACGGTGCGGCGATCATGGGAACGCCGGCCGTAGCGTTCAGCGGAGTGATCTTTCTCTTCGCTCTCGGCCTGTGGCTCTACGCCCGCGCTATGGCCCGACAGGGCGTGCTCACCTAGGAGGCAGATTGGCTGATCTCAAGGCATTCGACCTCGCAGGCAAGGTCGCGCTCGTCACGGGCGGCAACGGAGGTATCGGTCTCGGTATCGCGAAGGGACTCGCCGAGGCCGGCGCAAAGGTCGCCGTCTGGGGGCGGAACGAGGAGAAGAACGCATCGGCTCTCGCGGCTCTCGAGGAGACCGGTGCCGAGGCGATCGCGATGAAGGTCGACGTCGGCGAGCGGGAGCGGCTCCAGCCGGCGCTATCCGAGGTCGAGTCCGCGCTCGGGCCCGTTTCGATCCTGGTGAACAACGCGGCCATCGGGGTCTTCGGAGGGGTACTCGATCTATCGGAGGAAGATTGGGATCGGGTGATCGAGATCGACCTGACCTCCTGTTTCCTGCTCTCGAAATATGCGGCGCAGTCGATGACGCAGCGCGGGGCGGGCAAGATCATCAACCTCGCGAGTACGTATTCGCTGTCCGGTTGCTCGTGGGCCACGTCGTACAGCGCGGCCAAAGGGGGGATCATGCAGTTGACGAAATCCCTCGCGATCGAGCTCGCGCCCCACAATATCCAGGTCAATGCCATTCTGCCGGGGTGGATCGAAACCGATCTCACGGGGCCGATTAAGGAAATGCCCCTCTATGATGAAATTCTGATGCGGACGCCCGCCGGTCGGTTCGGGACGCCCGAAGAGTGTGCGGGAGCCGCCGTTTTCCTGTCGTCGGACGCCTCGCGCTTCGTCACCGGGACGGCGCTGGTAGTCGACGGCGGCTATGCGATCCGCTGATCGGGCCGAAGATCGAGGTTACACGTGAGCAAAAGTCGCCCCGTTCAATGGCTGTCTCTACTGGCGAACGTCGGAGCGCTGGTCGGGTTCATCCTGATCGCGGTGCAGCTCAAGCAGAATCGGGACCTGATGCAGGCCGAAATCCGGCACGATCTCGCGATGGGAATCGTCGAGATGCTGAACGTCCCGGCCTCGAATGCCCAGCTGGCCAGCGTCCTCAGACGGGGTGCTCTTGGGGAATCGCTGACGGCCAATGAACAACTCCAGTTCGAGCTGCGCACGAACGCGCTTCTCCGTTACTGGGAAGACGTGCACTACCAGTACCGGCAGGGACTTTACGACGAGGTCGAGTTCGCGGCTCAGAAGGAGGCCTGGGGAGAAACATTCCGGCGCTCCGAGGGCCTCGCGGCCTACTGGTGCAGGGTCCGGACGCTGTATTCTCCCGCATTCATGGCCGAGCTTGATACCCTGCAGCCGCGCGATGCCTGCGAACGGGAGGACGACTCGATGGAACAACCTGATCTCGAGACGTTTGCGAGCCGCTACACGGAAGCATGGTCCAGCCAGGACCCCGCGAGTGTCGCGGCGTTCTTTGCCGAGAACGGCTCGCTGCAGATCAACGAAGGCGAGCCTTCGGTGGGGCGGGCGGCGATCACCGAGACCGCACGAAGCTTCATGACCGCGATCCCCGACCTGGCGCTGGAGATGGACTCGCTGGGCCGGTCCGGCGATCGGGTCAGCTACCACTGGACCCTGAGCGGGACCAACACGGGTCCGGGCGGGACCGGCAACGCGATTCGGATCAGCGGATTCGAGGAGTGGCTGTTCGGTCCCGATGGACTGATCCAGAACTCCCGGGGGCACATGGACGAGGAGGAATACGCCCGCCAGCTCGAGTTCGGAGTCGACGGCGGGCCGGCGCCGGGATCGGGGTGACAGCGGCCCTCAACTGCAGCTCAGCGCCCCACTCCGACCGTATCCGATTCTGTATTCTCTCGTAAAAAAGTACTTTTCGGTACAGAGTGTAGCCTCGCATGTACAACAGCCACAGTTGCTTAGGTCGTCGTATGGCTCATCGCAGCATTTCGGCGATCACGGGCCGTGTTTCCCGGATCCGGTCGTAGTCCAATTCGAGTCCGTAGGGCTCGAGGACCGAACCGACAAAGTCGTAGGTCGGCTCGAGGGCCTCGAAGGGGACGGTCACCACATCCATCGGCGTCGACCCGGCGTTGTTGGCGATGCTTCGGTCGGCGCCGGCGTCGAGCAGTGCCTCGACGATCTCGGTCCGGCAGAAGAAGGCTGCGGTCAGCAGCGCGGTTGACCCGTCGTTGTTCTGCTGGTCCAGGTCGGCGCCCGCGTCGATCAGTGCCGTCGCCGCCTCCGTCTGCCCGAAGGTCGCTGCCGTGATCAGCGGACTGGATCCTCCCGACGCTTCCCGCGCGTTCAAGTCGGAGCCAGCGGCGATGAGTGCCTTCAGAGCCGCAACGTCCCCCGATGCAGCCGCTCCGTGAATGTCCACGTCCGACGCGGATCCGGTCGCTGCCGATGTCGCGGGTGGCGCGGCGCCGAGGGCCCGGTCGAGCATCTCGACGAGTTCATCGCGAGTGAAGCTGTACTCGTGGCCCTCGTTCAGTTGGGCAACCTCGGTCAGGCCCTGTCGGATCGTGATCTCGGCCTCGAACGCGTTCGGAACGACCATGTAGCGGCGCTTCGGTGACTCGCTGGTCAGGAAGTCCAACGCCGCGAGAGCCACATCTTCCGGATCGTCGTACTGGGATCGATCGAGGGGACCCGAGATCAGGTCCAGCATCGAGGGATAGCGGGAGCCCTCCGCCGAATAGCCGGTGGCCTGCATCCGCCTGACCATCGATGCTACGATCTTCGACTTGTAGTTGCCCGGCTCCACGGCAGCCACCTTTACGCCGAACTGCTCCAGCTCCGCCGCCAGAGCATCGGTGTACGCCTCCACGCCGTGCTTGGTCATGCTGTATGCGCCGCTGTAAGGACCGGTCAGGATTCCCGCGATGGAGCTCACGTTCATCACCCGTCCCTCGCTCTCGATCAGGAGATCCGCGAACGCGCTCGTTACCCGGTAGGGACCGAGCAGGTTCACGTCGATGATGAAGTCCATCTCCTCTTCCGGTGCCTCGATCAACGGGTTCATGACGGCAATGCCGGCATTGTTGATCAGACCGTACAGCCCTCTTCCCTCCGACCGGACGAATTCCACGGCCGCGTCGATCTCGCCAGGGATGGTCACATCGAGCCGAACCGACCGCACGTTCTCCATCGCGTCGAGTCGGGCGAGGTCTTCTGGCTTCCGGGCGCCTGCATAGACGAAGAAGCCATTCTGGGAAAGTACTTCGGTCATTCGGAGCCCGATGCCCGAGCTGGTGCCGGTGATCAGCACGGCGGGCGGTTCAACCGGGCTCTGGGCAGTTGTAGTCGCCGGGGCGGCCGCGCAGATCAGGGCGGCGAGAGTGAGTACCAACCGAAGACCACGGAAGGCGGGAGTAGCTCGGATAGACAAGGGGCCCCCTTCGTATCGGAAGAACTGCCGATCGGGAACCTGCTGAACCTATGATGCCGACCGGTAGATAGCGACGCCCGCGCCCGCTCCGTGGACTCCTCCTCCCGTCAACGTATATTGGCCGTTCACCCGGGCCGCCGTCACGCAGGATGCATCGGCCGTGGCGCGGTTGGATCAAGTCGCTCTTCGCCAGCTGATTCTCCTTCCTGGAGTCCGAGAGCATCGTGTTTCGCGAGCTGCTTCATCGAAGAGTCCCGCAGATCGTGGGCGGATATCTCGCCACCAGCTGGATATTGCTAGAGTTCACCGACTGGGCGGTCGGCCAGTACGCACTGTCTCCCGCGCTGACCAACCTGGTCGTGACGACGCTGCTTCTCTTTCTCCCCGCTGTCGCGATTCTCGCATGGCGGCACGGAGCGCCCGGCGAGGACGGGTGGACCCGGACGGATGCGGCGGTCGTCGGGCTGAATCTCATCGTGGCGGGCGGCATCCTGATGTTGTCCTTCGGTGGGGAACAGCTGGGGGCTGTGGCGACCGTTACGGTCCTCGAGGACGACGAGGGGAACACGGTCGAGCGCTTGATTCCGACCGAGCGATCTCGTCGCGAACTTCTCGTGTGGGACTTCGACAATGCATCCGGCAATCCGGACCTCGACTGGCTGCGCGGGGGATTGTGGGCGGCCTTCGTTCAGGATCTCAGTCAGGACCTGTTCGTGACGCCGGTCGAAGTGTCCGAGCCAAGACTTCGTGATCCGCTGTCCGCCGCCGGATTCGAGCTTCCCTACGAGGTGCCGCTCGCCATGAAGCGGCGACTGGCCGCCGAGCGGGGCGTGGGGCATTTCCTCGAGGGCGACATCACGGCGGAGCGTGATGACACGCTCGTCGTCGAGACGAAGCTCTACGAGACTCGTAACGCGCGGCTGATCGCGGAGCGAGAATACCGGGGTGTCGACCCCCTGGAGATGGTAGACCGGATGACGGTGGATGCCCGGCGGGATCTGGGGATTCCGGAGTGGCAGATCGAATCTTCGCTCGATCTGCCGTCGGCCGAGTTGCTCACCGAGTCACCCGAGGCATTCCGCGCATTCGCCGCGTACCGGGAGGCGGCGTATCAGAATCGAACGAAAGACGCACGCGCAGCGGCCGACGCCGGCGTGGCGCTCGATTCGACGTTCGCGGCCGCACTCGGCGCCTCGGCTTTCATGTCCCTCGCCATGGGCGAGCAGACTGCCGCCCGACAGGGGATCGAGGCGGCGCTCCGATACTCCTACCGGCTTCCCGAGCGGTCGCGGCTGATCTTCCAGATGCTGGATCGCATGTTGTTCCGAATGGATCCGGAGGGCGCGCTCCAGACCGGTCGGTACTGGGCCGAGGTCTATCCCGCGGATCCTCTCG
>JAMJQL010000009.1 GCA_023554245.1 Gemmatimonadota bacterium | reverse complement strand
CTCTCGATACGCATCCCGCTGCGCCGGGGTCGCGGCGGCCCACGACTCGAACTCCACGCCGTCGCGCAGCGCCTGGATCGCGGCCTGCTTTTCGTTCGATGGCAGTTTCACGTAGCCATCGAAGGCGACGATCTGGATCACCCCGCCATTGTCTCGCAGTGCGAGCAGCTCCTCGTCGGTCAGATTGCGGGGGGAATCGGCCAGTTTGCGTACTGCAGAGTGTGAAGCGATGATCGGCGCTCTTGAAAGTCGTGCCGCGTCCAGCATCGTCTTCTTCGAAGAATGCGACACGTCCACCATCATGCCGAGTCGGTTGGCCTCGGCGATCGCCTTCGCGCCGAGCTCGCTCACGCCACCGTGTTCTTCTTCGCCGTCGCCCAGGTTCTCACGTGGCATGGAGGAGTCGGCGAGGTCGTTGTGACCGATGTGGGTCAGTCCGAAGTAGCGGGCTCCGAGGGAGTGGTACTTCTCCAGCAGCGAAATGTCCGTCCCGATCGAGTAGCCGTTCTCGATCCCGATCGTCGCGACCAGCTTTCCCTCGGCGTGGAGTCTCTCGACGTCGTCGGCCGTCCAGGCAAAACCGATCTCGGACGGGTACATGTCGTCGGTCAGCCGGTGAATCCCCTCGAACTTCCGCATTGCTTCGGCCTTAGCCTCCGCATCCTTCTCCGGCGTCCGCTCCGTCTGACCGACGTAGACGATGAAGAACACGGCATCGAGCCCGCCGGCTCGCATCTTCGGCAGCGTGACCTGGCGTCCCTCCACCTCTCCGGGGTCCGACTCCGCGGTGGCGAAGTTCGAGGGGATGTCGGCGTGCGTGTCGATCGTGATCACGCTCGCGTGGATCCGACGGGCTCGGGATTCCAGATCGTCGGGTCCGGCTGCCGAAGAGCTGCTCTCCTGGCCGGCCGCCACTCCGGGGAAAAGCAGAGCCAGGCAGACGCCGGCGGCTGCAACTCCGGGTATGCGATGAGAGGATTCAGCGCGCATCTCGTTTCCCGTGCTCCTGGGGGCCGATCGGGCCGATTGCAGTGTTCCCGGCCCGCCATCTGGACGGAGCGGGGCCGGCGTTCGATCGCCAACCTTCGGCTCCGGTCCGGGTAGCGCAACTGCGGCGATGGAAGATGTGTGGCTGGACCTGCGGGAGCCCCCGGGGGACAGCGCGAGCAGGCGCATGGGGACGGAGGGGCCGCTCTCCGCGCCGCCGGCTGCCCCCGGGGGTAGCCGGACTACGGCTTCGTGGTCACCGGATCGCATCCTCTCAGCGCATCCCCGCCGAGAGTGGCTCCGGTGAGGCACCCGAGCTCGTCGCCATCGACGAAGGCGAGATCAGGCACCCGATAGTGTGTGACGAGATCGATGAACCCGTCCTCGTTTACATCCTGCAGGTGATCATCGAAGACTCCCGGGATCCCGAGGTCGTGCACGGGCGAGGTCCAGGGACCGTCTGCCGGTCCGAATGCCAGCGAAAGCGGATCGACGGTCGTGACGTCGAACTCCGCAGCGCCAAGAATCGCAACGGGAATCGTGCCGTTGGCGTTCAACGGAATCCGGTTCGCAACCGTGTTGGGCCGCACATCGATCCCGACAACGATCGACGCTGCCGTGGAGCTCGCTCCACTCGACTCGGTAACGGCTTCGAGAGGTGTGGTCCGGGGAGCCGTAGGCGTTTCGCCCCCAGTGCAGGCGAATGGAACGATGACGGCCAGGGTGGCTGCAGCCCGTCGTACCTTCATTTCTTCCTCCCGGGTTTGCCCACCCTGCGGGACATAGACGACCCGGGAGACGAAAAGGTCACATCGAGCCTGACGGGGTCGGTCAGGCCTCCAGATCCTCCAGCTTTCGATAAAGCGTTCGCCGGTCGATCCCCAGAATCTCGGCGGCCTCGCCCCGGTGTCCGTCGGTGTGGCGGATCACGGCGCGGATGTACTCCTCTTCCAATCTCTTGAGATCCCAGCCGGCGAGCACGTGTCGGAGCAGGGATCCGTCCAATCCGTTGCTGATCGGCTCCGATCCGTAGCCGAAGTGCGAGGGCGATATTTCGTCCGCGCCACGGGATAGAACGATCGCGCGCTCGACCGCGTGCTTGAGCTCCCGGACGTTGCCCGGCCATTCCTGCGAGACCAGCCAGTCGAGGCTTTCCTCCGAGAATGGCACGACGGGAAAGGCTGCCTCCCGGGCGAACTGGTCCCGGAAATGGGAGGCGAGGAAGGGAATGTCATCCGCCCGCTCCCTCAAGGGTGGAATCTGCAGGTGGATCACGTTCAGCCGATAGAACAGGTCGGAGCGGAACCGGCCCTCTTCCACCATGATCTCGAGGTCGGAGTTGGTGGCGGCGATGAGTCGGAAATCGACCGGGACGTCGTGATTTCCACCCACACGCTGAATCCGGTGCTCCTCGACGACCCGAAGCAGCTTCGCCTGCATTGCCGGTGTCAGGGCATCGACTTCATCGAGGAACAGCGTTCCCCCGTTGGCACGCTCCACGAGCCCACGCTGGTCGGCCACGGCGCCCGTGAAGCTGCCGCGCCGATGGCCGAACATCTCCGACTCCAGCAGCGACTCGGGAAGGGCGGCGCAGGCCACCGGCGTCAGTCGGCCCTTCGACCGGCTCGAGTGCATGTGAATGCAGCGCGCCACCAGGTCCTTGCCGGTACCGGTCTCGCCGGTGATCAGCACCGTGAACTCGGTATCGGAGATCTGATCGCATACGTCGAGGACATCGGTGATCGCAGGTGACTGGCCGAGCAGACCGCAGCAGCGGCACCTCTCGTCCGCCATGTGCTCCGGCCGGCCCGGCGGCCGCTCCCTGTGACAGCGATCGTTACGCGACCGGGTGCAGTTCACGCGGCTCGACGGCGGAACGTGGGGGTCGGTCGCGGTCAGGCAGTCTCCCAGGAAATCCGGGATGGCGAGAAACAGGACGACGAGGGCGGCCCTGATCATGTCTGGCTCCCAGTTACTCGTGCGCCGGTACCGGAGGCTGTTGCCCTGCAGCGATTCCGACGGGAGGCAGGACATCCCGGCACGGACTTCAGAGGGGGGTATTCACGACGGGGCCGGGTGTGAAAATGCCACCTCGTCGAACCGCCTGCAACTTTTCCGACCCAGTCGATGTCACGAACCACGACATCTGCTCCGGGCACGTCGGGACATTCCGCGACAATCCAGGGGACCGCACATGCATTCGTGTGATGGGATAACCCTCCCTGCCACAATGAGATCTTGCTGCTTTGGACGAGCGCCATTCCGCAGGTCCGGTGCTTGCTCTCGTCCGGGTCGAGGCTTCGGGAAGGCGTCGAGCCGGACCTTCCCGCGCGGTCCTCAGCCTCTTCTGCCGGGACGCTCCGGCGACTCGATCGGCGTCCCGGCGATAGATGTCTCGGAAGAGCGAAGCGGGCCGGCGACTTTCGCCGAAATGAATCAGCGGACCTCGGTCGAGGTCCACGTAGCGCGGAGGGGCGTATGAAGCCGCTACACAAACTCCTGGCATGCTCGCTGGCCGCTCTCACGATGCTGGCCGTGGCATGCGATGGCGTTCCGACGGACCCGGATCTCGACTCCAACGGTCCGGACTTCGTCAAAGGAGAGCCGGGACCGCCATCAGGTCACGAAGCCGGCAACAACCTCTCATTTCCCGTCATCTGGGCCGAGGGCGTCACCAAGGTGGCTCCCGGAGCGCCCGGAATGGACCCGGTACTCGGGGGCGAATGGTGGTACTGGTGGGGCACGGAAGGGGTCGATCCGAACATCGTTCCGCTGAGCTGTCCACCCGATCCCGATGATCTGACCCGGTGCGACGACGGGGTACCCGCCCAGGCGATCGGAATCGTGCCACCGGACAACGGAGAACTGGTCCGGGCCTTCGTCCAGAAGGACCCCCAGAACCTGTGGCAGGCGGGATCGTTCAACAGCGCCGCGACCCCGGTCAACATCGACCTGCTGGACTGGGGCGACAACCTGGAGTCGGTCGACTGGTACACCCGTTCGCAGGTCCGGACCGAGGTGGTTCTGTACGAGTCGGCGACGGCAGGCGACGCCGAGGCCTACGGATTCCCGATGCTCGAGTACGAGATGCGTCATACGAGCGGATGGGGCATCGATGAGGCGCACGGACTGGCCGCGACCCCGTTCAACCACGACGTGGTTCCTGCGGCGGTCATCGGTCCGGGTGACCAGGCGACCGTCTACACCTACTGCGCCCGCCTGACGATCCAGAAGCTCCTGGTCGATCGGGACGATGTGCGGCTCGCCGATCTCGAATGGGTGCCCGGGGAAGGGTGGACGGAGCCCGACGGCTATCCCGATGATCTGATCAATCCGCACCTGTTCAACGGATCGGTGCACGAAGGAGGCGACGGTCCCGGCTACTACTCGGCCGAGATCAACGTCAAGGGCAAGATCATCTTCGGGTACACCTGGAACGTGAGGAACCTCAACGAGGGCGCGGGTCACTACCGGATCACCTTCAGCCTCGATGAAACCTGCGGCACGGCCACCCTCAACACGTTCTTCGTGGACGGCATCACGGAGATCATGCTGCCGCTCGAGGAAGAGGCCGAACCCGAGATCACCCTGTCCGACGAGGGCGGCGACACGGGCGGGGGCACCGGAGTTCTCGATTTCACCAACAACCTGACCTACATGGACATCGCCATCCTCGAACGTAGCGGCGGTGGTGGAGGCGGTGGTGGTGGGGGAGGCGGCTCCGCGAAGAAGGGAGGACGGAAGTAGCAGGCGCAGCCAATGCGGCCCCACCGCCAGAGGCCCCGCCGGTCTGAATCGCCGGCGGGGTCCCGGAGCCGAAAAGGAGGCAAGAAATGCGAGCGAACGGACGTGCTTCGCGAGGCGCGACTCGCAACGGATTGATGTTGGCGGCCGCCCTGGTCGTCGCGATGGCGGCATGCGGCAGTCCCGCTCCGACGGAGCCGGATGCCGATCAAGTTGCCGCACGCGGTCGGCCGGGGCAGGCCGATGAAGTGCGGTTCACCGGGACCGTGGACCTGGTCTGGCCCGGGGGCAAAGGGATGAACGCGCCGGACGACGACCGGTATGCCCAGGCGACCCTGGCGGCATTCCACCAGGTGGATCCGGGCAATCCCGGCGCGGGGAATTTCACGTACCGGGTGCTGACCTCCGATGGGACGCCGCACCGGGAGATCGGCGTAGAGCTCTACTGGGTCTTCGTCGATGCGGATGCGGACACGGTGCGCTTTCTCGGTGAAGTGATCTCCGACACCAAGGAGTGCGGAGGATCGGGGCACGGCACGGGAGAGCACGACGACGGATCGACGCACGAGGATGGCGGCTGCTCTCACGATGACGACGGATCGACGCATGACGACGGGGGCTGCTCCCACGATGACGACGGATCTACGCACGACGATGGCGGCTGCTCTCACGATGACGGATCCTCCGATCATGGAGAACCCGGGGGGCCCGGCGGACAGAGCGGCCATGTCAACGGCTCCGACTGTCGCCTCGGACAGATCGTGATCGGGTGGGCCGAGGATGGAGGCACACCCGCCACGTCGGGTGACCGGATTTCCTGGAAGTGGTTCGCACCGGATGCGCCGAAAGTCCTGGCCATCGACGCCGCGATCGACGCGGGCGAGGAGATCGCGTGGCCCTGCAAGCTGTGCGAGAAAGAGATCACGGGAGGAAACCTGAAGGCGCACGGCAACTGAATCACCGCCCGGCAGGATCCGCGCGCCGGTAACGGCCGCGGGGGGAACGCCCGCCCTGCTCTATCCTGCCGGGCACCTCTCCACCCCTTCCCAACGGGCCGCCGTTGTCTATACTGGGGCCCGAATCGTCATACAGATCCTCACGGAAGGGGAGTTCTCGTGTCCCGTACCATCATCATTACCGGCTGCAGCACAGGTTTCGGACATTCCGCCGCCCTGCGCTTCGCGCGGCGCGGAGATCGCGTATACGCCACGATGCGCGGCGTGGATGCCAAGAACCACGAGAAGGCCGAGGCGCTGCGCGAGATGGCAGCCGCCGAGGAGCTCGATCTCCGCGTGCTCGAGATGGATGTGACCTCGAACGCGTCGGTCAACGCCGCCGCCCAGACGGTGCTTTCGGAGTCGGGCGCCCCGGACGTGGTGATCAACAACGCCGGGCAGATGTACGTCGGGATCGCCGAGGCGTACACCTCCGAGGAGTTCGCTCGCCAGATGGACGTGAATGTGCTCGGGATTCACCGGGTCTCCCGCGCGTTTCTCCCGGCGATGCGACAGCGCGGATCCGGGTTGTTCATCAACGTCAGTTCCGTGGCCGGCCGCTTCGGCGCTCCGTTCTTCGCCGTCTACAACGCCAGCAAGTGGGCGGTCGAAGGCTACTCCCTGGGAAGCCGGGGCGAACTCGCTTCCTCGGGAGTAGACGTCGTAGTGGTCGAGCCGGGCCCGTTCTCGACCGAGCTCTTCCCGCAGGCTCCGGCGCCCGCTGATGTGGACGGGGTCGCTGCCGGCTATCCGGCCGGGCTGCACGAGGCGTTCGAGGGAATGGGCGCAGCGTTCGAGGAGATGTTCGCGGGCGACGAAGTGGACACCGATCCTGAGACCGTCGTCGATTCGTTCGAGAATCTCGTCGACATGGAAGCCGGCACGCGGCCCTTCCGGACCGTGGTCGGATTCGACTTCGGGGTCGTCCGGCCGATGAACGAGTTCGCGGCCGGGAAGCAGGCGGAGTTGATGACCGCCATGGGCATGGCCGAGGTTACGAAGCTCGCAGCTGGAGAGTGATGGCTGCCCGCCCCGCAGAACCCGAACGCTGCCCGGTCTGCCTGCGGACCGGCACCCTGTACGAGCGTCTGTGCAAGACGATCTGCTCGGGGTGCCGGTCGATCATCCGGACCTGCAGCGACCTCTAGCGGAGGGAACGGAACTCGAGGTAGCTCGCGTTCGCCGGCGCGTGATACACGCGCTGCGTCGCCCTGACGAAGTCCGCCGCCTCCGCCTCGAAGATGTTCTCCACGAACGTCTGGGGATTCCGGTCGAACAGCGGAAACCAGGTGCTCTGTACCTGTACCATCACCCGGTGTCCGGCCTCGAAGGTATGGAACACGTCCTGTAGCGGAATCTCGACCTCCGTCACCTCGCCCGGCACGAACGGCTTCGAGGTCTCGTAGCTGTCGCGATATCGGCCTCGAAAGATCTCGCTCCGCACCATCTGCTGATAACCGCCGAGCACGATGCCGTCGGGCGTGTGCTCGCCGTCGGGCATGTCGTCCGGGTATACGTCGATCAGCTTCACGACCCAGTCGGAATCGGTGCCGCTCGTCGATACCTCGAGGTGCGCGAGGATCTCCCCGGCCAGCGTCAGGTCCTGATCCAGCACCTCCGTCTGGAACGAGATCACGTCGGGGCGCCGGTCCGCGAAGCGCTGGTCCTCGTTCATATAGCGACGCGGGGTGTACTGGAAACGAATCCGGTCTGTGTAGGGAACGGGCTCGTTCGGGTCGCTGACGTACTCGGTGAACGGCGCTGCGGCTTCTTCGGGAAGGTCTGCCGACAGACCCTCTCCGACCCCCAGGTACAGGCGCTGATTTCTCGCCTCGGACGGAGGCCAGGCATCGAATGCCTGCCACTCTTTACGGCCCGTGTCGAACACCAGTGCCTCGAACGCGGGCGCCTCGCCCTCCCCCTTGAGAAAATGGCGGAAGAACGTGGCTTCCACCTCCCGCTGGTGCCGACCGGAAATGTCGTCGCCGTAGTAGATGTCACCCACCATGTGGGGGGACCGATTCCAGTTCCAGCCGCCGTGCTGCCACGGACCCATCACCAGCACGTTGTAGATACCCGGGTTGTTGCGCTCCAGGGTCCGGTAGATGTTCAGCGGCCCATACAGATCTTCGGCATCGAACCAGCCGCCGACGGTCAGCACCGCGTGGTCCACCTCTTCCAGGTGGGGCAGGATGTTGCGCGCCTGCCAGAATTCGTCGTAGTCGGGGTGCTCCCTGAGCTGTTTCCAGAAGAAGTTCTCTTCCCCGAACCAGCGGTCGGAGTTCTTCAGCGGCCCGAGTTCCAGATAGAACTGGTAGGCATCGCGCGTGTCCGGCTGTGGCAGCTGCCACCAGTCGTCGGTCTCCGGCCCGTCCTTCTGCACCCCGGTGAGGGGCGTCAGAATCCAGTAAGGGAGGGTGAACGCTCCGTGGTGGTGCAGATCGTCGAAGTAGAAGTCGGCGATCGGGGCCTGGGGCATCGACGCGACCAGCGCCGGGTGCGCTTCGGGAATCGCCGCCGTCACGTAGAACCCGGGATACGAGGTGCCCCACATCCCGACCTTCCCGTTGTGGTTCTGCAGGTTGGCGAGCAGCCACTCGATCGTGTCCCAGGTGTCGGAGCTCTCGTCGATCGCCCCGTCCCCCGGCACGTGCGGACGCATGTTGTCGTACAGTCCCTCCGACATGTACCGGCCGCGCACGTCCTGGTAGACGAAGATGTAGCCGTCCCGATAGCAGTCGAGGTTCGGTCCGACGCCGGGATAGTAGTTCGTCGGCCCGTAGCGCCCGATCCCGTACGGCGTGCGCTTGAGCAGGATCGGCCAGGTCGTGGAGCGATCCTTCGGGGCGTAGATCTGGGTGAACAGCTTCACCCCGTCGCGCATCGGGATCCGTACCTCTCGCTTCTCGTAATTCTCGAGGATGTGGAGATAGGCCGCCGCGTTGTCGTTGTCCGGATACGCCTCGGCGTTGAGGGCGAAGACGGCCACGGCGGTCTCGGTGTCACCGGTGCGCAGGAACTCGTATCCGAGGTCGTTCAGCGTCCTCGCACGAAAGATCTGGCCCTCGGGATTCGCTTCCCGGAACACCCGGAATCGCTCAGTCGCCGCAGCGATGCCTCCGGTGCGGATCAGCTCGACGAAGTCTTCTTCCCCGGGCGCGGCCTGCTGCGCGAGGGTCGAGCTGGTTGAAAACAGGGTGATAGTGAGGAGTGACAGGCAGACGAGAGAGAGACTGATTCGAGCGCGTGCGCCGGTGGAACGCATTGGTCGGCTCCTGCAGCGGGTGCCATGGTCGGAGCGACTGATCGGGCCTGCGCCGTGGGGGGGAAGGTCGACGCGGTCCGTCAGGGTCTTTACCGGTCAGACACATGTCGCCGTCGGAGAGTTGCGGCGTGGATTCCCACCTGGCCGCCGGCCTGCTTCTCGAGCCCTTGCCCGGTAGCGAAACCGTCTACGAGCCTTCGAAGGCGTAGGTCCAGGTGACGGTCACGTCTCCCGTGTCCGGACACCGCGCGGTCAGGCTCGTATCGAATGACAGCACGTCTCCGGCGTAGAAGCCGGTGTAGGAATTCTCGGCTGTCAGCAGGGTGCAGCCCGTCGACTCCTCGAACGCGGGTCCGCCGCCACCCGACGCCCCGAGGAGGATGGTGACCGCGCCGTCGGCCGTGACCACGCCCGTGACGAAGCCGGACCCGGCCTCGCACTCGCCGGCAGCCGTCTGCGAGAAGGTCCCCTCGAACGTCTCGGCCGACTGTTCATCCACCGAGACGCTGCCAGGGCAGACATCGATGGTCGGCTCGAGTCCCGGGCCTTCGACGGTGACCGTCCAGTTGCCGTCGTAGGTGCCCACCAGGCTCGGGAGACCCAGCCCGGTCGGATCGTCATCGCTGCAGGCGGCGAGCGAGATCATCCCAGCCGTTAACAGAAGCAACGCACGTCGCATATGTCGACCTTGCACCTGGAGTTCGTGAGCGGACTGTCTTCAACCTGTGGATCAGGGATACAGGGTGGTGTCTCCCCGTGTTCCTTTCCTGTGTTCTAATGCACGGGATGATCTGCGCAGCCGTGTGAGTCGCTCGTTTGCCAGCACAGGAATGACGCTGGATGTCTTGTCTTGACTTCAGGGAAAACGGTCGAGTGCGGCAAATACCGGCCGACGGCGAGGTGCACCAGGCTACTGCCGACGATGGTTCTACGGATGCCAGGGCCGAGTGGGATGGCAGTGCCTTCACCGTGTGGCTCGTAGCCGAAGCGAACGTGGGAGACGTCGATGTCACGGAACTGTGGGTGATCGATTCCGGGAGCGGTCGGTTGACCATCGACCGCACGAGCGACGTGCCGGGGTGCGGCGTGTTCGAGCAGAACCTCCTGTACTCCCGGAGGCAGCAGAACGGCTGCCGTTTTCACGATGCTCGTGTTGACGTCGGCCGGAACGGCCATGTCACAGGAGCGCTTCCCGGATCCACCCCCCGCGCACGGGCTCTACTCGGACGCCGTCCGGGTCGGGGACCTGGTGTTACTCTCAGGCGTCGTGTCCGGGGACCCGGATCCTGCGCAGCAGTTCCGGGGCATCTTCGAGAGGATCGATCGCATACTGCAGGAAGCCGGCTCCGGGCTCGACCAGATCGTGGACATGACGACGTATCACGTCGACATGCACGAGCACATCGACGCCTTCATCGAGGTGACGGTGATCGTGGCGGTCGGCGACGGAGGCTGATCCCCTCTGAACGAAGTGACCCCGGGAGGACTCGCTGTCAGCCTCGGCCCAGA
The DNA here is from genome assembly GCA_023554245.1 of Gemmatimonadota bacterium. Lineage (GTDB taxonomy): Bacteria > Gemmatimonadota > Gemmatimonadetes > Palauibacterales > Palauibacteraceae > Carthagonibacter > Carthagonibacter metallireducens. The sequence goes on along the minus strand of JAMJQL010000009.1, from coordinate 246 downwards.
GTCTCCGACGGCAACTCTCCGAACAACTTCCGGTAGTCCCGTGCAAACTGACTCATGTGCCAGAAGCCCCACCGGCTGGCGGCCGATCTCACGGTGGTTTCCTGCTTCGCCTCCCGGAGTGTCCGGCGAGCCGCGTTGAGTCTTCGCGACTTCATGTAGGCTTTCGGGGACACGCCGTATCTCTCCTTGAACGCGTAGTCCAACGTCCGCCAGCTGACTCCTGCGGCTTCACAGACCTGGCTGACC
>JAMJQL010000099.1 GCA_023554245.1 Gemmatimonadota bacterium | reverse complement strand
CGCTCCGGCGGGTCGTCGAGGTCATCGAACTGGCCGTCTCGGACGGCGAGGATGAACAGCAGGGCAAACACGCCGCCGAGGACCAGGGCCAGGGGTATGAGGAAGAAGATCGAGTTCATGCCCTTCCACTTTCCATCGAAGCCTCCACGCGGGAGGCGCCCCAGATCACCATCGCGCTCGATGCCGGCATCAGGATGGCCGCGATCAGGGGATTGATCCAGCCGGCGGCCGCGGCCGTGACGGCCAGGATGTTGTAGCCGATCGATCGCACCTGGTTCCGTCGGATCGCACGGCCGGCTGCCGCCGAGGCTCGAAAGCCGGCGACCAGCGGCATCAAGGACCACGTCGAGATCACGCCGTCGGCCACCAGGACGCTGCTCGCCGCACCGGTTCCCATCGCGATTCCCACGTCGGCGGCGGCCAGGGCGGGACCGTCGTTCAGACCGTCACCCGCGAAGGTAACTCGATCGCCCTCGTCCTGTCGCGCACGCACCCATTCCGCTTTCCCTTCCGGGTCCACTCCCGCCAGCGTTTCGTCGATTCCCGCTTCCGTGGCTATCCGCCGGCCTACTTGCTCGTGGTCGCCCGTCAGAAGCACCACCGTACGGCCCGACGCACGCATGCTCTCGACGGCCGCCGCCGAGTCGGGACGCACCATGTCACCGAGAAGGATGCGCCCGGCTTCTCCACCTTCACCGAGGAGAACCACCTCACCGGGTCCACCGGATTCCAGGCGCCACCTCCGTCCATCCACGGATCCGGAGATGCCGGAACCGGGCTCCTCCCGGACCTCTTCCCCGGCCGGGAGCGGGATTCCCCGCTCGACGGCCTCGGTTACGATCGCGCGGGCAATCGGATGCATGCTGAAACGTTCGAGTCCGGAGGCGACTCGAAGCGTCTCGTCGTCCGCGCGCTTCACGGTCAGCTCTCCCCGGGTGACCGTACCGGTCTTGTCCAACGCCACCGTGGTCGTCCCGTCGAGATCCAGCAGCCCATCGGCGGATCGGAACACGAGGCCTCGACGCGCCGCCGCGCCGAGGCCGGCCGCGGCCGCCAGCGGACGGGACAGGGCCAGCGCGCAGGGACAGGCGACGACGAGAACCGCTATGGTGGCGCTTAGCGCGGTGGCGCTGTCTCCTGCCAGCCACCAGCCCGTCGCGGTCGCTGTAGCCACGATCAGGGTGGCAGCCGTGAACCAGGGAGCAATCCGGTCGGTCGAGCTGAGCCGGACCGGTCGATCGGCTGCAGTCCGCAGTTCCGCCGCCATTCGCTCGAGCGTCGTCTCGGCACCGACCCTCGAGACAGACACGGTCAGGGATCCGTCGAGCAGTTCGGACCCGGCGACCACCTCGCTCCCGGCCGATACTTCTACCGGTTCCGCTTCGCCCGTGATCAGAGACATGCGAACCGAGCCTGTTCCCTCCGATACGGTCCCATCGGCAGCGAGCTCTTCGCCGGCGCCCACGTCGATCAGATCGCCTTCGAGGAGGTCCGAAGCGGAAACCGTTTCGACGCCGGACCGGGTGCGCCTTCGCACGGTGGCCGGTACGGACGCCGCCAGCGACAACGCCGCCTCCGCGGCCCTGCGGCGGCTTCGCCCCTCCAGCATTCTGCCGGCCAGCAGGAGCGCGACGAGCATCGCGAGGGAATCGAGGTACGTCTCGTGTCCCGTAACAGTCGCGACCACTCCGTGCCCGTAGAGCACGGCAATGGCGATCGCGATCGGCAGGTCCATGTGCAGGACCCGGTTCTTGAGCCCCTGTATCGCACCGGAGAAGAACGGCTCGGCACACCACAGGGCAACGGGAGTGGCGAGAAGCAGCGTGGACCAGCGGAACAGAGCCTCGTAGCGCGGCTCGAGCGAGGTGATCCAGCCGAGGTAGATCGGCACCGAGAGCATCATGATGTTCAGCGCACAGAACACGGCGACGCCCAGCCGTATCAGCAGGCCCCGGTCGGGCGTGCCCTCCTCGCCGAGCAGTCGGGGCCGATACCCGAGCGCCGCGATCCTGCCGGCCAGGTCACCCAGCGTGACGGTGTCGGGGTCCCATCGCAGACTGGCCCGACCCGTGGCATAACTGACCGTCGCCTCCTCGACCCCCGGGGTCGCCTGCAGGAGATGTTCGGTGACCCATACGCACGAGGCGCAGCGGAGCCCGTCCACCACGAGGCGGACCTCTGCCGTGCCATCTGGCCGGCTGGTGACGGGGGCGGAGGCCCATCCGCCGGTTGCCGCGCCCGGTCGCGGAGCGTACTCCGACCGCTCCTCGTAGTAGCGCTCGAGTCCAGCTCCGCGGATGATCGCAGCAGCCATCTCGCAGCCGAGACAGCAGAACTCGTCTTCCTCTCCCTCGACAGGAGTACCGCAGTGGGGACAACGGGAGGTGGTCAGCGCGGCTCCGTCTGATACGTGTCCACGACCTGGTCTGCGCCCGAGACGGCTACCCAGATGAGAGCGATGTTCATCAGGATCACGATCAGCATCCCGATCACCAGAGCCGCGGGCCAGACCCTCCGGTCGAACCCGCTGGGTCCCGAATCAGCTCCCTGTCTCGCCAATTGCCGCTCCGCTCTTGAACGTGGGAGAGAGGATCACCGCTCCGTCTCCGGCTTCGACCCGTACCTGGAAAGGAGTGGTCCGCTCCAGCGCCACGGAATTCGGCACCCGGACGATCAGTGGAATCGTGCGGGTCTCCGTCGAACTCAACTCGACCGTGTCGGTGAGGACTTCCGCGTCGTCCAGTCCCGACACCGAGATGTCGTACTGAATGGGCTCTTCCGAGGGGTTCTTGTTCGTGATTTGCAGCAGAAACGTATTCCGCGTGTATCCGTCGGAATCCATCGTGTACAGCGAGCCCGGGGCCCGGTTCACCGTCGCTTCGAAGGTCACCCGGTTCGCCGCGAGAATCGCGCCGGCGGCAATGATGCCCACGAGGATCGCCGCGTAGAGGATCGTCCTCGGACGCCACCTGCGGACCTTTCGGCCTTCCGATTCCGCGATCGAGCCGTAGGCCACCAGAGTCGGGTGACCCAGCTTCTCCATCACGCTCGTGCAGGCGTCGATGCACCGGGCGCACTGGATGCACTCGAGCTGGAAACCGTCGCGTATGTCGATTCCCTGCGGACAGACGGCCACGCACTTGTTGCAGTCGATGCAGCGACCGTCCATCGCTGCCTGTTTGCCGGCTGCGCGAGGCTCGCCTCGAGGCTCGTCGTACGTGATGATCAGCGTCTCTTCGTCGGCCAGCACGCTCTGGAATCGGGCGTACGGACAGACGTAATTGCAGAACTGCTCGCGAAACCAGGTGAAGTCGAGGAACCAGAACCCGGTGAAGATCGCGACCAGAGCATATTCCACTGGTCCGGCCTGCCCGGTCCACAGCTCTCGCGCCCCGGCGAAGATGCTCATGCCCGCCATCGCCAGGAACAGGGAGATGGCGAAGAAGACCGACCACTTCGCGACCTTGCGCCACGCCCGATCGAAGCTCCAGCCTTTCGCGTCCCGGCGCTTCCGGGTCAGCCGATCCCCCTCGATCCATAGCTCTACCGGCCGGATCCAGGACTCGAGAAACACGGTCTGCGGACAAGCGTACCCGCACCAGATCCGTCCGAACACGGCCGTGAAGAAGAACAGCGAGAATGCGGCGAACCAGAGAATCAGCAGAAGGAAGATCGTGTCAGACGCGGTGAAGATGTTCCCGAACAGGTAGACCGTCCGGGCCGGCACATCGACCCGGAAGGCCGGATGCCCGTTGATCGTGATCCACGGGGTGATGAGAAGCAGCAGGTGCAGCCCGAGAAAGGTCCAGCGCCGGATCGTCATGAATCGGCCCTGGATCGACTGCGGGTAGACCCACTCCCGCGTATTGGAGAATCCCAGCACGTCTATACCTCACGCCGGCGAGCCGGCCGCCCGGCTGCGAAACGCCGGGTGCGGGCCTTACTCGCCGACCAGTTCGGCGTTCTTCGAAAGGACGTAGGCCGCGACCTGATTGACTTTTTCGGGACCGAGAATCGGACCCCAGGTGAGCATTCCCTTCTCGGGAACGCCCTCGTTGATGATCCGGATCACGTCCTCGGGCTCGCCGCCGTGAATCCACTCGTCGTCGTTCAGGGCTACCCCGATGCCGCCCTCGAGGTCTCCCCCGTGGCACATGAGGCAGTTCTGCACGTAGATCCCCTCGCCGGCTGCAACCGCCTCCGGCGTGATCGCGAACGAGACCTCCGCCATGGCCTGTTCCGGCCAGCGGAGCTCGGCGGCCTGCATTTCGGCCGCCAGCTTTCCTTCCTGCGAGCGATCCGAAATGAAGTGGTACCAGACTCCGTACCCGAACGCCCAGATCACCGTGAACCAGAGAAGCCCCAACCACCAGTCGGGAAGCGGGTTGTCGTATTCCTCGATCCCGTCCGCTTCATCCGCGTGGCCGAGAACTCTATTCGTCTCTTTACTCAAAGGTCGATTCCCTCCTCGAAGGGCAGCATGGCCGCTTCGTCCCACATCTGCTTGTGCGCGGGATTGTAGGCGTACCAGATCCAGCCGAAGTAGGCGACCATGAACAGGATCGTCATGACGGCCGCCATCCAGCCGAGTCCGATCGTCTCCCGTGCCTGCTCGATCAGAGGATGCATCAGTACTCCACTCCCTGTGCTTCCAGCTCCGCCCTGCCCTCGACACCCAGCCGCTGCAGATAGGCGATCAGGGCGACGATCGAACGGTCGGGCGTAGTTTCAATGCCTGCCGTCGCGAGGCGTGCCACGATCGCGGCCCCCTGCTCGGCCAGGCTTTCCTCCACTCCGGCGACATCCTCATCGGTGTAAGGCGTCCCGGTCTTGCGAAGCGCGATCACCGAGGCCCGGACATCCTCCGGGTCGATTCGATCGTCCAGCAGCCAGGGGTACGGAGGCATCACGCTTCCCGGCGTCGTCGAGCGCGGATCCCGCATGTGCTCGTAGTGCCAGGCGTCCGGGTACTTGTTCCCCACCCTGTGCAGGTCCGGGCCGATACGCCGGGACCCCAGCTGGAACGGTCTGTCGTACTGATACTCCCACGCGCGTGACCAGGGTCCATACCTGAGGATCTCCGCTCGCATCGGCCGAACCCATTGCGAATGGCAGAGATAGCAGCCTTCGGACACGTAGATGTCGCGCCCGGCGACCTCGAGAGGCGTGTACGGCGTGATCGCCTCCGAATGCTCCGTTCCCGCCGGCGTGAACATCGGGATGATCTCGACGATCCCGCCGATCAGGATGGCGACCGTAGCGGCGACGGCGAAGAGAGCCGCGTTGCTCTCGAACACACGCCGGTGGAACTGTCCGTATTTCTTTTCGGACCCGTGGTCCATTCCGTTCTCTGCCATCTCTCTCCCCCGATCAGCTGGCCGGTGCGGTCGCCGGAGCGGCCGCCGCGACCCGTTCGGGTCCCCGAATGGTCTTGAACACGTTGATCAGCATCATCACCGCGCCCAAGAAGTAGAGCGTGCCGCCGAGCAGTCGCAGCCAGTAGAAGGGCTCGAGCCGGTGCACGATGTCGATGAAGATCGGGTTGGCCAGCTGGCCGGCGTCGTTGACCGCGCGCCACTGGAGCCCTTCCATCAATCCGGCTGCCCACATCGCCACCGTGTAGATCACGATGCCGATCGTGGCGAGCCAGAAGTGCTGCGTGACCATCTTCGGATAGGCCACCTCCCGATTCCACAATCGCGGCAGCAGCCAGTAGAGCACGGCGAAGGTCAGCATTCCGTTCCACCCGAGCGCCCCGGAGTGAACGTGGCCCACGACCCAGTTCGTGAAGTGGGCCAGGCCGTTGACCGAGCGGATCGACATCATCGGCCCTTCGAAGGTGCTCATCCCGTAAAAGGTCACCCCTACCACCATGAACTTCAGGATCGGATCGGTCCTGAGCTTGTGCCACGCCCCCTTCAGCGTCAGCAACCCATTCAGCATCCCGCCCCAGGAAGGGGCCAGCAGCATAATGCTGAACACCATTCCGAGCGTCTGTGCCCAGTCGGGAAGCCCCGAGTAGAGCAGGTGGTGCGGGCCGGCCCAGATGTAGAGGAAGATCAGTCCCCAGAAGTGAATGATCGACAGGCGATAGCTGTAGATCGGTCGGTCGGCCGCCTTGGGCAGGTAGTAGTACATCAGTCCGAGAAAGGGCGTCGTGAGGAAGAACCCCACCGCGTTGTGTCCGTACCACCACTGCACCAGAGCGTCGGTCATTCCCGAGTAGATCGGATAGGAGCGCAGGAAAGTCGCCGGCATCGCCAGGTTGTTGACGATGTGAAGCACCGCGATCGTGATCACGAACGACATGTAGAACCAGATCGCGACGTAAATGTGCTTGACCTTCCGGATCGCGAGCGTGCCGAAGAAGTTGATCGCGAACACGACCCAGATCAGGGTCACTGCGACGTCGATCGGCCAGATCAGCTCGGCATACTCACGGGACTGGGTGATTCCGAGCGGGTACGTGATCGCCGCGGAGACGATGATCAGCTGCCATCCCCAGAAGTGAATCTTCGACAGGGTATCGCTCCACATCCGGGTCTTCAGCAGGCGTTGCATCGAGTGGTAGATGCCCGTGAAGCAGATGTTGCCGGCGAAGGCGAAGATCACCGCGTTCGTGTGAAGCGGCCGGAGCCGCCCGAAAGTCGTCCACGGCAGCCCGAGATTCGCGGGCCACCAGGCGAGCTGGAGGGCGATGATCACCCCGACCAGCATCCCTACGACTCCCCATATCACAGTTGCCAGAAAGAACTTCCGAACGATGTCGTCATCGTAATCGACGACGATCCGTCCCGGGGCAGCGGTCGCTGCAGACACGGCACTTTCCACGTGAGACCCCGCTGTTTCGCTGGTTGAGAAGACCGTGGTACGGGCGTATCCTTACCTCAGGACCGGGGGAGAGCAACCCCCATGTCGCGAACTCTCTCCCTGGACCGCCAGGGTCCAGGAAAGTCGATCGACAGAAATGTTTCAGCTCATCGCGGGCGCCGGCGTCGCAGGTCTGGTCGGAAGTCTCCATTGCATAGGAATGTGTGGCGCCTTCGCCGTAGCCTGCGGTGGAAGCGCCCGCCAGTCGGTATTCTGGCACGCGGGACGGCTGACCACCTACATGATTCTCGGGGCCCTGGCCGGGGCGTTCGGCGGCGCGATCCCCGGTCCGGGCTGGATCGCCGGGGCCGTTTCTACGGCGTTGATAGTGTGGTTCGCCCTGGTTCTCGCCGGAATCCTTCCCGAGCCGAAGATCCGGATCCCCGGAGTCCAGGAGGCGGCCACCCGGTTGGTTTCGAGACCCGAGGCGGGTGCCCGGTACCTGTTCGGGCTCGCGAACGGCCTGCTTCCCTGCGGGCTCGTCTACGCGACGCTGGCCATTCCCGTGGCGATCGGAGATCCGATCGGCGGAGCGCTCACCATGATGTTATTCGGGCTCGGAACCGTGCCCGCCCTCGCGGCCGTCACGTTCGGCCTGCGAAAGGCGGCTCTTCAGGACATGCGGGTCCGGCGGCTGCTGGCAGCCGCCGTTCTTCTCGCCGGACTCTGGTCCATTGGAATGCGACAGGGACTGATCGGTGGAGGGCACATGATGGAGCACGGCTCCCACGAGGGCGACATGCCGGCGATGGAGCACGAGGGTTAAGATGCCGAGATGCCGATGGGAGACGACCATAACTGAGTCCGGACGGGTGAGGCCCGGGAGCCACCGTCTGGCACCTGGTCCCGTGCGGCGCCACTTTGTAACCACACCCGGCAACTCGTGAGATTCCAACCAGAAGCGGAGAGTACAATGGCCTTCTACACCTGTGAAGTCTGCGGCATGAGCGTCGGCACGGTGACCTGCGGCAAGTGCGGCAAGGAACTCGTGCACGACACGCTCACGAAGGACGACGGTGGATCGGTGGCCGTGGCGAAATGCCCCGACGGACACGGCATGATCAAGTCGCCGCAGTGCTGCGGCACCGACATGACCTGCGCGATCTGACACGATTCTGGCCGGAAGTCGGACTAACTACTCGACTTTCACCGCCGCATTCGCTATAATGTGGCGGCCCGGTAAAGTGCCGGGTATGGTGCGCTACAGTTTCAGGACGTGGTTTTCGGGAGACCTGTTCTAACTGGTCTCCCGTTTTTTGTAGCGGTAGCGCACAGCCCTGTGCGGGGGCGAATTTCGCCGCACGTGTGTCAGGCGGTCGGATGGTGCGGATCAACCGGACTCCGACTACGACCTACTTAAGGAGCAGTATTGATGCGTACCAAAGGGACAGTGAAGTGGTTCAGCGATGAAAAGGGCTTCGGCTTCATCACGCTGGAGGAAGGCGGCAAGGACTGTTTCGTCCACCATTCCGCCATCCAGGGCGAGGGCTTCAAGTCGCTGAAAGAGGGAGACGTCGTCGAGTTCGACATGGTGCAGGGCCAGAAGGGCCCGGCCGCGGAGAACGTCGCGCGCGTCGACTGACTTCACTGGCTGACCAGCCTGAGAGGGCCGCTCCGGTTTCGGAGCGGCCCTTTCTTTTTGCTCCCCCTGCCAGGGACCGTTTAGTCAGGGAGTCAAGGGATTCTCGTTCAGCCTTCGATCACGCCCAGCTGCTGCATCATTCCCATCGCGTCCCAGTCCGCCGTGTGCTCGACGATCTTGCCGTCCTTCAGGTGGCTGATCGCCGTGCCGTTGACCTCCACCTTCCTGCCCGTGGCCGGGATGCCGTT
>JAMJQL010000098.1 GCA_023554245.1 Gemmatimonadota bacterium | reverse complement strand
AGGGGCTGGGAGTCGGTTCGCGTCGTTCCGGACTTCGCGATCACCGGCGCCCTTCACGATCTCGGAGTCGAGTCGGCCACCCTTCCGTCGCTCGAAGTAGGACTCGAGGTCGGTCGGGCCCAGCGCGTGGGGACGCTGATCGCGCTGACCGCGCAGATCGATGGTGATTCGGCCACGATCGAGGCGATACTGTACGACGTCGGGGAGGGAATCGAAGTACAGCGCCCCATCCAGGTAACCGAACGGCGGGCGGAGCTGGACGGTCTCGTGGGACCCGTCGCCCAGGAGGTTCTGCAGCTCAGGGACCGTCAGGTGCCGCTCGAGACTCTGCTTCGGGAGTCCTCCAATCCGTTTGCCCACCGGGAATTCCAGTCCGGGCTCGATGCGCTCTACGCGTGGCGGCTCCCTGAAGCGGAGGGGCACTTCCGCGAAGCGATTGCCGCGGACTCCATGTTCGCGCTTCCAGCGCACTATCTCGCTCTGACCCTCTACTGGATGACGGCGAGCAGCCCCGAACGGATCCTGGATGTCGGCCCCGAGATCGCCCGGCTGTCCACGCGGGCGGCTGCGCTCGCCGACGAGGGAGGTCTCCGTCCCGGGCTCGCAGAGCACGTGTCGGCGTTTCGCGATTTCTGGGAAGGCGACTACGATGGAGCGCGCCGCCGGTACGGCTCGCTGATCGCCGCCGATTCGACCGACGTGGAGGCCTGGCTGCTGCTCGGCGCCGTCGAGTACAGAGACCCCTGGCTGGTCAGGGGCGACGATGGAAGTCTCGTTCCTCGCCAGAATCTCGATCTCGCGCGGACCGCGTTCGAAACCGCGGCACGACTCGCGCCTGAGCTTCCGTTGAGCTACGGGCACCTGTTCGAGATCGACCGGGACATCGCCGAGGCCGCCGTTTTCGGTTCGTGCCCGGCGTTCGAACGGCCATCGGAGGATCCGATCCCTCCCTTCGTCCACAGGGTCGCCAGGGATCAGCTGGCTTTCTGTCCGGTTTCCGGTGACGACATCCGCTGGGTCCCTTCGGAAGAGTTCGATTCCATGAACCAGCGGGAGCTCGTCGAGGTGTCGGCGCTCAACCAGGGAAGAACTTCCGCACTCCTCGACCGCTGGGTGTCGATTCGACCCGAGCAGGCGCGACCACACGAGGAGTTGGCCGGATTCGCGCTGTGGCAGCGGGATCTCGGAGGATGTGCGATGAGCGCGAAGCAAGCGGACAGCCTTACGAGTATCGCCGCGCACCACGTAGAGTTGGCGCTCGCCGCGAAAACCGATACATCGGCGTCGGACCTGGTGCGCGTGGCGATGCTTCAGCTCGCCTCGGGGGATGTCTCCGAGGCGGATCGGATCGCGGCCGAGGCGTTCGAGGCGCTCGAACGGCATGCAGCAGATGACGGCTCTCCGTCGGCGGCAGCTCCGTTGTCGCTGGCGAACCTGTTCCTCGCCACGGGGCGCCCGGACCGGGCCCACCGGATCCTCAGTCCGGTATGGAACGCCGGGACCTTCGCCACGCTCGATCCGGAAAACGAAGGAGAATTCCTGATGGCCGGTCCGGTGGAGCCGCAGTTCGGGCGGCTGCGTGCGTATGGGTCGGCCGGGGTTACGGGACCACCGATCGACACGCTGTTCGCAGCGCTAGACGCGACATGGGCGGAGCCCGCATTCTCGGCCGCCCGGAAAGCCGCGATCACGCAGGCGGCGGTGAATCTCGGGATCGGACCTGCGCTGATCGACAGTCCCGGCACGCTTGTCGGATGGGTGGCCGGTTGGCAGTCGGCCGGCCTCGAGGTTCCAGCGGTCCTGGCTGGTCTTGCCGAACTGGCGACAGCCGGAGGGTCGTCGAACCAGTGGATCGAGGCGGCCATCGAAGAGCTCGAGGGCTCGGAAACGCATTCCGAGACCGATCTGTTTCTCACCGCCACTCTGGCCGCCCGTTCGGGGAACCAACGTCTGGCAGCGGAACTGTTCGGGCGGGTTGCGGCTTGCCCGCTGAAGCTCGACGACGTAGACCTCGGATGGGGCCTGCGGACTCGCAGTCATTTCGAACAGGCAAAGGCGTATGCAAGTCTGGGCGATCCAGCGGCCCGCGAAGCGTTCGGCCGGGCCGCCGACCTGTGGTCGGATGCCGAGCCGCTGCTGGACGCGTCGGCGAGGCTTGCCCGGGAAGGCGCTACGACCACGCAGTGAGGCTGCTGGAGTGCCTCAGTCCACGACCGAGGGCCGTCGAGGTCCGACCCACTCACCAGGAGACCTGTTATGCGAAACCGGTTCTTTCTCGCCCTCACGGCCGTGTGCGCGGCCGCACTGTTTCTGCCGGAGGCCGCCCGCGCTCAGGAGGACATCCCCACGACGGTCACGGTGGGCCAGAACCGCAGCCTCAAGGTCGGCGCCGGTCAGCACGGCGCCCTGAAGAAGGGGAGGGTCCCGCCGGGTTGGACCATGCGCGACGATCATCCGAACGCGCAGTTTCTGGAAGTGGACGGGACGAGTGTCGGAATGGCCGTGTCCGCCGGGAAAGAGGGCAAGCTGAATCGGGTGCACGTCGATGCACCGGCCGGCTCCGACCTGACGGTCGTAATCGGATTCTACGACAAGATCGCATCACAAGCGGCAATCGACACCCAGGAAACCTACGAGTGCAAGAAATGCGGCCGGATTCTGGTCTGTTCGGTCAGGCCGCAATGCGCTGACTAGTCGAGCCAGCGGCGGGCCCGGCCCGGCCCGCATCTCGACCACGTCCGCCGGGACCGGGAATCCGGCCTGCGGAGTGGATCTTAGAGATCGAAGTCGTGATCGATGGTCAGGTGATCGACGCATTCGGGATCGATCTTCCACTGCCCCTTCTTCTGACCCCGGCCTCCGTTTCGGTCCGATCCATCTTCCGGGTCACCGAATGCGGATGCCTGCATCCGGTCAGACGGCGCTTGCTTGCTCCAGACAACTGTTGCCGGCATTTCCACCAGCAGGAAGTGCTCGGGCATCGGCTGCCCCGGGTCGCAGACGCAGATGTAGTCGAGTGCGTACTCTCCGGCGCGGTTCGTCATCGCAGCCGCCAGCGTCACATCTTCTCTGCACCCGTCCGGACCCATACTCTCGCAACGAGTCAGCACCACCCGGGCCGCCGCGATCGGTTCT
>JAMJQL010000097.1 GCA_023554245.1 Gemmatimonadota bacterium | reverse complement strand
GCCGCGACAGCGAGGTAGTGGTCGGTAATCGAGAACACCTCCTCGTCGGGCAGTTGTTCGATCAGACCCGGCGACACAACGTGCACCCCGCTGAACGCCAGCGCTCGCCGGGGGCCGCCGGGCTCCCTGGCTCGCTCCTCTCTTCCCGATCCGACGTGCAGGCGGCCGTACAGGCCCTCCGGGTCGAACAGGAGCTTCCTGCTCGAAGCACGATCCTGCACGGCGAGCGTGGCCAGCCGGGGGAACTCGCCATGCGCCGCGACGAGAGCGGAGAGGCTCAGCTCGGTCACCACGTCAGCGTTATGCAGCAGGACCGGGCGCCCAGCGCCCAGGAGAGGCACTGCGTGCCGGAGCCCTCCACCCGTCTCGAGCGGCCGCTCGGCTTCGAGGGAAACCACGATCCGCGGCGGCTTCGGCTCTCCCTCTGATTCAGCCTCCGCCTCGAGCAGACGATTCAGTCGCGCCATTTCCGCCTCGACCTGGCCGGCGTGGTGGTGCGCGTTGACCACGATGACGCCAGGCGCGAGTTCCACGATCCGGCGGATCGCCCGCTCCAGGACCGTCATGCCGCCGACCGTCACGAGTGCCTTGGGAACCGAATCGGTGACGGGACGGAGCCGGGTTCCGAAACCGGCGGCAAAGATCAGGGCGTCGATCACGGCCAGTAAGGTTCTTCGCGATGGTGGAGCTGGACTCTCACCTTCGGTACCGTGTCCGCCAGGTGGGCCGCGAGCCGTTCTGCGAAATAGACCGACCGATGCTGGCCACCCGTGCAACCGAACGAGACCGTCAGAGCCGAGAAATCGCGGCCCAGATAGGTGTCGATCTGCGAGCTCACCAGGCTCCGGACATGGTCCCAGAACGCGGAGGTCTCTTCCCTGCTCTCCAGGAAAGACCGGACACCCGGATCGAGGCCCGTCAAGGTCTTGTATTCTTCCAACCGGCCGGGATTGGGCAACGCCCGGCAGTCGAACACGTACCCGCCGCCGTGTCCGCTGACATCCTCCGGGTATCCCCGTCGGTAGCTGAAGCTGTAGAGGTAGACGGTGAGCCCGGGCCCGCTCTCACCGGCTACGAGCTCGCTGGCGTACCTGTCGGCGATGCGGCCGAACACCGACTCGAGCTCGGGCAGCTCGGCCGGCAGACCTCGATTCACGATCCCCGCCAGGTTGCGGGCTGCATAAGGCACGCTGCGGAGAAACCTCGGCTTCCGCTCGAAGAAACCTCGGTACCCGTAAGCTCCGAGAGCCTGGAGGATTCGCACCACCACGTACCCGCGGTACTCGATCTCGAACTTCTCGCGATCAACGGCGCGATACTCCGTCAGCGCATCGAGGTAGTGCTCGAGGAGTCGCTGACGCAGACCATCCGGCAGATCCGCCTTCGCATCGTACAGGAGAGATGCGACGTCGTAGGGCAAGGCGCCCCGGCGCCCGCCCTGGTAGTCGATGAACCACGGCTCACCTTCCCGAAGCATCACGTTGCGAGACTGGAAGTCCCGATAGAGGAAATGGTCCGCGTCTGATTGCAGCAGGAAGCGGGTCAACATCTCGAAGTCCCGTTCGAGCCGCTGTTCATTGAACGCGATATGGGCGAGCTTCAGGAAGTGGTACTTGAAGTAGTTGAGATCCCACTGTATCGACTGGCGGTCGAACGCGGCGCGCGGATAGGCCACCGAGTAGTCGACGGCCTCGTGCCCTTCGAGCTGGAAACGAGGCAGCCAGTCCAGCACTCGCTCGTAAGCCGGGATCACCGCCACCGGAAATCCCTCGGCGGACCCGCTCGATCTGGCTTCCTCGATCGCGGAGTACAACGTCGTATCGCCGAGGTCCTCCTCGATCCAGACCCCGGCATCCTCGTCGGCCGCGTAGATCTCGGGCACCGGAAGGCCGACTCCGCGGAGAGACGCCGAGTAGGACAGGAACGCCCGGTTCTCTTCGCGGTCGGGTCCTGTGCCGCCGATCGCCGTGACGCCGTCCGGTCCTCGGATCCTGTGGTAACGCCGGGACGAACCGTCACCTGCCAACTCGAGAACGGCCTCCGGATCGGACCCGAAGTGGGACCGGAACAACTCGATGATTCTCTCTCGCACGGCGGGGCTGGATCTCCGTTTCGGGGAAAGTCGGGTGCGAGGCCGGAAGCTACGTGGACGGACCGCCGGCGGCGAGATCGTGTCGAGGGCCCGCTCGTTTTCTGGCGCCGCTCCCCAGAGCCGACTACGGTTCACGGGCGTTCGTCGCCGTGAGGGACACGGCGGGCACCGGGCTTCGCGCCAAATGGACTCGCGACCGCGTGAAGACAGTTCTGGAGATGGGGGCGTACGTGAGAAAGCTGCACGAGTACGACGGGTCCGGGATTCGCATCACCTACGATGCCGTGAGGTGCATTCACGCTGCCGAATGCGTCAAGGGCCTGCCGACGGTGTTCGATACGACTCGACGGCCATGGATCGATGCCGACGGAGCCAGCCCTGACGAAGTCGCCGCAGTGATCCGGAAGTGTCCGACCGGCGCGCTCCACTTCGAGCGTCTGGATGGCGGCGAGCCGGAGACACCGGCCACGACGAACGAGATCACGGTCGGCGCCGACGGTCCTCTATTCGTCTCGGGCGACCTCGAACTGATGGACGCCGAGCGACGGGTATTCACGAGAGAAACACGGGCCGCCTTGTGCCGCTGCGGAGCCTCGAATGACAAGCCGTGGTGCGACGGGAGTCACTCGGAGGCCGGATTCAGAGCTGCCGCCGACCTGGGCGACAGCCGGCCGAATCCCCGGCAGGAATCGAGCCCCGGCCCACTCCGGATCCGCCTTCGCCCGAACGGCCCTCTGCTGCTCGAAGGACCGTTCGCGATCGGTCCGGCCGAACCGGAGGGGACGGTCGAGGGGATCGGGTGTGCGCTTTGCCGGTGCGGCGCCTCCGACAACAAGCCCTGGTGTGACGGGTCCCACAACCGGGTCGGCTTTCAGGCGGACGACCCCTCCGCGAGCTGAGCGACGTCGCGCACTTTCCATCCTGACCGGGGCGGGTGATCTTCGGGCGCTCGTCCCGTCTTCTCAACACGACCCACCGAGCCGACATGCGTCACCGGCCTGCACGCCGAGGAGCCACGATTGCAGCGCTGGCCCTTCTCTGCGGGGCTGTCCCTGTCCTGCTCCACGTCCAGGAGAATCGACCACGCGTCGGAGAGGTGTCATTCGCGAACTCCGGCGCGGCCGAGGGACTCGAACGGGCCCGGCGGGAGAGCGCGGCTAGCGGGAGATGACTTCGCCGGGAAGTGGAAACCAGCGAAGCTGTTCGAAGTCGGCGGTCAGTCCGTCGGCCACGCTTCCCTCGCAGTCCCGCTTTCCCTCGGCCGCGTCGGCCAGGATGCCTCGAGCTTCAGAAATGTAGTCCGCCAGTCGCGACTCCGGCTCGGTGATCCGGTGGCGAGGCCAGATCGCACCGTCTGCCGTGAAGGACACCTGCTCGAGGCTCAGAGGCGGCGCTGCGGGACCCCGTCCGTGACGCCACAGTCCGGTCCGAGGATCGAACGAGTACTCGTCGAGCAGGGCCCAGCCCGAGTCGGCGACCTGCTCGACTGCATCCAGGATATACTCGAACACGACGTCCGAGATGAAGTAATTGAAGTTGACTCTCACCCAGCCCGGCTTGATTCCCTCGCACCCCCGTCCGATCTCCCGCTCGAACTCGTGGCTTCGTTCGAGATCGATTCCCAGCAGTCGGTGTCCATACGGACCGGCGCAGGAACAGCCTCCACGCGATTGGATTCCGTACAGGTCGTTCAGCAGGGCGACGACGTAGTTGTGGTGCAGGTAACGGCCGCCTTCGCAACGAATGACGAACGAAACGATGCTCAGGCGCTCGTGCTCGAGATCCCCCAGCACGTCGATGTTCGGATTTGCCGACCACCGAGCAATCGCGCGCCGGATGAAGCTCTCCTCCCGCTCCCGGATCAGTTCTTCTCCGACAGCCGATTTCAGCAGGAACACGAGCCCTGCTCGGATCGATTCGACGATCGCCGGCGTTCCACCCTCCTCGCGCAGCTCCGGGTCGGAGAAGTAGACGTGTTCCGTCGGATTCACATAGGAGACGGTGCCTCCGCCGACCACGTCGGGCACCGTGTTCCGAAACAGCTCTCGCCGGGCGACCAGAACCCCGGGCGTCCCCGGTCCTCCGATCATCTTGTGGGGTGAGAGAAAGATCGCGTCCTTGTAGTCGAGCGCATCGTCGCCCTCGGCGCCGCGCGGTCCCATCTCGATACTGACATACGGCGCGGCAGCCGCGAAGTCCCACAGCGCAAGAGCGTCGTACCGGTGCAGGAGAATCGAGACATCGCGAACCGGTGAGGTGATCCCGGTCACGTTCGACGCCGCCGAGAAACTTCCGATCTTGAGGGGCCGTTCTTCGTACTCCACCAGGCGCTGCTCGAGGTCTTCCAGGTCAATGCCGCCGTGAAGATCCTCATGAATCGTCACCACGTCGCAGATCGACTCGCGCCAGGGCAGCTCGTTCGAGTGGTGCTCGTAGGGCCCGATGAAGACGACGGGTCGCTCGTTCGCGGGGATCTGCGCCGCAAGCCCGTACTGCCGGTCGAGGTCGTTGGGAATCCGCAGGTTGAGCACACCTATCAGTCGATCGATGGCGCCCGTCGAGCCCGAACCGCAGAAGATCACGGCGTGGTCTTCGCTGCCCCCCACGGCCCGCCGGATGATCTGCCGGGCATCCTCCCGGAACCGCGTAGTCTGCCGACCGGTTCCGGAGCTCTCGGTATGCGTGTTGGCATACAGCGGCAGGACGGCCTCGCGTAGAAAGTCCTCGATCACCGACAGCGACCGACCCGAGGCCGTGTAGTCCGCGTAGATCACCTTTCGGATCCCGAACGGTCCGACGACCGCCTCGTCCTCCCCGATCACGGATCTCCTGACCATCCGGAGCAGCGATTCGCCCCGCTCCTCGCCGAAAACCGGCAGATCGAGACGTCTCACGCCTGAACCGCCTCGGGCGCCGACAGGATCTCCGCATCCGGAGTGACTCGCGGGCCCATCAGAATGGCGATCCAGCGCGTTTCCTCGATTCCCTCGAGGAAGATCTTGAAGATCATCGTCAGCGGAACGGACAGGAGCATCCCGATCGGTCCCAGCACCCAGCCCCAGAAGAGCAGTGACAGGAAGACCACCAGCGCCGAAAGGCCGACGCCCTGACCCAGCACGCGGGGCTCGATGAGGTTGCTGATCGTGACGTTGATCACGAGGTACCCGATCGTGGCGATCAGAGCCCCGTCCCAGCCGAGCTGCAGAAAGGCGAGGATAACGCCCGGCACGGCCGCAATGATCGAGCCGATGGTCGGAACGTAATTGAGCAGAAATGCGAGGAGGCCCCAGAGCAACGCATAGTCCACGCCGAGGACCGTGAGCAGCAGCGCGACCAGCGAACCGGTCGCCAGACTCAGCACCGTCTTCAGCGCCAGGTAACGCTTGACGTTCTCGCTGACGCGCGACAGTTGACGAAGGTGCTGCTCCGCCGAGTCCGGGAATGCGACGATTACCTTGCCGCGAATCGTGGACCACTCGAACAGGATGAACACCGTCAGCAGGAGTATCAGGCCGATCCGGCTCACCACGTCGCCGACACCCGAGAAGATCCTGCCTGCGACCCGGAGGACCTGGCCCGGATTCAACGTCTCCTGCAGAACGCGATTGGAGAGTTCGATCCCGTGAGCCGCCAACCATGCGACGAGACCCGCCAGCTCGGTCTGCAGCCGCGCCTGGTAGTACGGAAGCGAGGCGGAAAAATCGATGAGTGAGGTGCCGATTACCGTTCCGAAGGCCGATCCCACCGCGAGGACGAACAGGACCACGAGCACGATCGCCAGCCACCCCGGCACTCCATGGTCCTTGAGCCACTGCATCGGTGGAACACAGATGATCGCGAGCATGACGGCCAGAAGGAGCGGCACGAGAAGCGGCTCCGCTGCCCTGGCGCCCGCGATGATCACGACGAAGCAGGCGCCGGCCAGCAGCCACCGCATTGCCTTGGACAGGCGCCCTTCACCGCTCATTGCGTGTCCGGACCTCTCGATCGTCATTATCTTCACCGATCAGCCGGGCCCTCGCGGGCCGGATATCGGCAGGGGCAGGAAACGGTACCCTTTACCCCGGGTCCCAGTCAACGCGAACCACTGGAACGGAGCAGATGCTGAGCTCGGCCCTGTTGCCTTATCTGATCGGTCTCGCCGACCTGGTCCTCGCCGCGATCGCCTCCTCTCATGCCATCCTCCACAAGCGTGAGGTCCGCGCCGCCATCGGCTGGGTGGGCCTGATCTGGCTGGTCCCGTTCGGCGGTGCGCTCCTGTACCTGATCCTGGGCGTCAACCGAATCCGGCGCCGCGGCACCCGTATCCAGGAAGAGATTACTCTGCTCTCGGACAGTCGGGCCGCAGCGTTGCCGCCTCCGGTGGACCACCAGGATCTGCCGGCTGTGACACGATCGATCGGCGGGGTGGCGCGGGCCGTGGGCGAGGTCACGCAGCTGCCGCTTCTGCCGGGAAACCGGGTCGATCCCCTGGTGTGCGGTGACGAGGCGTACCCGGCGATGATCGCCGCCATCGAGAGCGCCTCGTCTACCATCATGCTCCAGTCCTACATCTTCGATGTGGACCGGGCCGGGAAGGAATTCATCGAGGCGCTCGATCGTGCGCACAGGCGCGGCGTAGCCGTCCGCGTGCTGATCGACGGAGTGGGAGCGGCATACAGCAAGCCGAAGGCGACACAGGTCCTGCGTCAACGTGGCGTGCCGGTCGAAGAGTTCATGGGACAGCTGGTACCATGGAGGATGCCGTACCTGAATCTCCGAAACCACCGCAAGATCCTGGTCGTCGACGGTCGGATCGGCTTCACCGGGGGGATGAACATCCGGGAGGGAACGGTTCTGTCGCTGGACTCGACGTACCCCGTCCGGGACCTGCATTTCCGGCTCGAAGGTCCCGTGGTCCGACACCTCGCCGAGACCTTCGCCCGCGACTGGGTGTTCGCCTCGGGCGAGGAACTGTTCAGTCCGGGCTGGTTTCCACGTCTCCAGATGTGCGGAGAAGCCGTTGCCCGTGGCGTTTCAGACGGTCCGGATGACGAATTCGAGCGACTGTACAACACCTTTCTGGCCGCGCTCTCGGGCGCCGACGAGACCGTCCGGATCATCACGCCCTATTTCCTCCCGGATAACGCGTTGCTCTCGGCCCTTCGGACCGCAGTTCTCCGTGGCGTTCACGTGGACGTCGTCCTGCCCCTTCGCAGCAACCTCCGTGTCGTGGGCTGGGCGATGTCCGGACAGCTCGATCAGGTACTCGACGCAGGCTGTCACGTCTGGCTCTCCCCGGAACCGTTCGACCACACAAAGCTGATTCTCGTCGACGGCAGCTGGGTGTTCTTCGGATCCGGTAACTGGGATCCACGAAGCTATCGTCTCAATTTCGAGTTCAACGTAGAGGTCTACGACCGGGAGCTGGCCGAGCGCATGGAGGTCTTCAGTGCCGAGAGGATCGCAGCTTCCCGGCCGGCATCGCTGGCGGAGCTGCGTGACCGCCACCTTGCGCTCAGGCTGCGCGATGGCGTCGCATGGCTGTTCTCACCGTACCTTTGACATTCTCAGACGAACGCGATCAGGAGACGGGTGCCGTGGATGTACCGATCTACATCGTGGATGCGTTCACCGATCAGGCGTTCTCGGGCAATCCGGCTGCGGTCTGCCTGCTCGACCAACCAGCTCCCGAGCAATGGATGCGATCGGTCGCCGCCGAGATGAACCTCTCGGAAACCGCCTTTCTCGTACGGAACGACGCGGCCTGGCGGCTCCGTTGGTTCACTCCGACGGTTGAGGTGGACCTGTGCGGACATGCGACGCTCGCCTCGGCCCACGTCCTGATGACGACCGGAGGCGAAATACCGGAGGGAATCGGAGAGACGGGACTGCAGTTCGAAACTCGGAGCGGCACGCTCACGGCCGAACGGTCGGGAACGTCTATCGCCATGGACTTTCCTGCGACGCCTGCCGAGCCTGCCACGCCGTCCGAACGGTTGATCACTGCCTTGCACCCCGCTGCGCCACCCCGACCGGTCGCCGCTGGCCGCAACGGAGCTGACTGGCTGATCGAGCTGGAGAACGAGGAGACCGTGCGCAGCCTCGCGCCGGATTTCGGTGACCTGGCTGAAATCGACGCGCGCGGCGTAATCGTCACGGCCGCCGCCGGCGATTCCACCCTGCGGGCTCACCCGCAGACCGATTTCGTTTCCCGGTTCTTCGGTCCGGCTGTCGGCGTGAACGAGGATCCCGTGACCGGTTCTGCGCACTGCACGCTGGGACCGTGGTGGTCCGAGAGGCTCGCGGTCAGCGACCTCACGGCTCGGCAGCTTTCGGCGCGGGGGGGGACGGTCGGCGTCCAGGTTAGAGGCGACAGGGTCACGTTGACGGGCAAGGCCGTCACGGTGCTCGAGGGGCGTCTGTGTGCCGCAGACATGATATGGGACAGGCGCACGTGATTCCTGCACGCGACGAGCTGGCGATCGAATCGGCGCTGCGGGAGAAGGTCGCGCTGCTCTTCAAGCACAGCCCGCGCTGCGGTACGAGCCACCGCGCATTCCGCGAGGTCACGAGGTTCGAGGAGACCGCCTCGGGAATTCCCGTCTACCTGCTCGACGTCGTGTCCGAGCGCCAGCTGGCGCGAGCCGTGGCAGAGAGGCTGGAGGTGCGGCACGAGTCCCCACAGGTGATCTTCCTCGCCGGTGGCCGGCCGGTCTGGCATGCATCGCACGGGACGATTCGCGCGGATCTCCTGGCTGAGCGGATCCCCGAGCCGGACGACAGCACGTAGAGCAGCTCAGGAACCCCGCGTCGGCGCCGGGCCGGACCTCGACTCCGTCTGCATCGATCGTTCGAACCGCCGCACGATCTCTGCCGCCGGCTCGATCCGGCTCACGCTCCCGACACTTCGGCCTGCCTGCCAGTACTCGAACGAACCCGTGTCGTCGAGCGAAGCCCGCTTCAGCTGCCAGATCGATCGCAATGCGTACAGGGTCCGCATCGGTCCCTTGGTCCGGCTTCCCTTCAGCAGCCGTCGTGCCAGCGGTCCGGCCCGGGTCCCCATGCTCTCGATGATGGGGGTCCGGATCACGGCAACCGGCGTTCCCGTGATCTTCTCCGTCCACACGATGTCCTCTTCGTCCGACTCGACGATCGCGCGCTTGTAGGCCTCACTGGCCCCGCACTCGTCCGTCGCGATGAACCGGGTCCCCATCTGAACGCCGGAATACCCGAGCCTGAGTACCTCGAGGAACTCCGTCACGCCGCCCACGCCGCCGGCGCACACGACCGGCAGACCCAGGTCCGAGACCGATTCGAGGAGTTCCACTGCGCTCCGTTCACCCGGATGCCCGCCGGCCCTTCGATTCACGGCGATCAGGCCGTCCACCCCGGCATCGACCGCCTTGAGCGCCCACTTCCGCTCGGTGACGTCGTGATAGACCTTTCCGCCCGCTTCGTGCACGCGCTCGACTACCCAGCCGGGGTTCCCGAGCGACGTGACGAAGAAGCGGACGCCCTCCTCGAGAGCGACCTCCACCCAGGTGACCATTCGCTCGTGGTACCTGGCAGACGATTTCTCGATCAGGGCGTTCATGCCGATCGGGTGACCGGCGGCGAGGGAGAGGGTGCGCCTGATGCCCGCCCGGAACTCATGCCCGTAGACGTAGGTCAGCGAAATCGGCTGCACGACGCCGAGCCCTCCGGCGGCCGACACCGCGCCTACAAGCTCGGGATTGGAGCAGGGGTACATGGCACCGCAGATCAACGGGACGCGGATCCCCGCGTCCCGGCTCAGCGGGCTGTCGAACTCGGTCGTGATCACCGCCAGGCGGTGACCACGGCAGCGACCATCAGAGCTATGATCAGCTGGTAGACCGCGTCGATCACGAACAGCGACAGGCCCTTCCTCGCGTAGAGGACGCTCGTCAGATTGACCGGGACCATGAAGCCGAACCACGCCATCAGGCCAAGCCAGAGCCCCTGATTCACGTCCACGGGCTTGGTGAGATCCACCAGCATCGCCATTACGAGCGCCAGGAAGAGGTAGACCAGGAAGGTCAGGCCGAAGGTCGTGCCCATGCTCCGCGTATCGGCCTCCAGCTCCTCCCTCGTGAATCCCTGCGCCGCCATCCATGGCTTGGCGAGGACGACTCCGTACCAGAGTGAGCCGAATCCGAATGCGAGGATCGCGGCCGCGATCACGGCGAGATAGTTGATGGCGATGGGATACATCGGGCCTCCTGGTGAAGGAAGTCGAAACGAGTGAGCCTTGAAACGCTAGTCGGAAACCCCTGCACCGGGCAACGGAGTCCCAACGGTGTTCTCCCTCAGCCCCACTCGCCACTCCGCCTCGAAGGTCGCCACGACATCTCCTTCCGAATCCCGGATTTCAGCCAGCGCGACGCACGTGACCGGATCCTGTTCGATATCCACGAGTGACGGAGCCGTCGCGGTCCCCGTGGCGATCAGACTCCCTCGGGCCTTCTTCGTGAATTCGATATCGAGGCCGGTTACGATCGCCCGACTTCCAGGAGGCAGATCCGTCACCATCGCGAGGCCGCTGGCGAGTTCACCCAGATTGGTCAGCGCAACCGCGTGAATGGAATTCAGGTGATTCCTGACCGATCGACGGTCCGACAGCGCGACCACCGCTCGTCCCGGCTCGAGATCGCGGACGACCGCTCGGATCGAGCCCGAATAGGGAGCCTGCGAGCCGATCAACCTCGAAAACAGCCTCTTCCCGCCGGGGAGCCCCCGCAACCGACTCCAGCGAGTGAGGATGGCTGCACCCGGAGGACGGTCGACGCTCAGGGTGAGATTCCCCGACCGAGCGGAGGCCCATCGGGGTGGAGCCGGCAGGCGGGTGGCTCGGCGATCGTGTAGGTCATCGACAGCACTCGCCAGCGCCCGTCCACCCGGACGAGGTGAACCGCGTCGTGCCCGCAATGGCTGAAAGATCCGTCCACGTAGAAATCGTACGGCGCCCATAGAGAGGCCAAATCACCGTCCACCCGTACCTCGGGATCCCAGATCCGCTCGGTCATCGGTACCGTGACCGCCGCGATGCTCTCGAGCACTTCCGGCAGACTCTGGACGCTCGGGTATTCCGCCCCTGCCTCAAAGCGCACGGCGGTCGTCAGGGCCTGCGGAAGAAAATGCTCCTCCAGCCGAACGACGTCCCGTTCCCCGAGCGCGCGAAACAGCGCCCGAACGGTCGCCAGCACCTCGGTCCGGTCCTCGATCTGTCGCTGGCTGCGGGACAGGTCCGTGTCCTGCGCCGTGAGCGGAGCCGGGATGCAGACCATCGCGAGAGCGGCCGCGCGGAGCGTCCGTCTGACGACCCCGTCGAGGTGTCTCACGGCGCGAGCTCCCGGCCGGAGATCTCGCCGGTCACCTTCGCTACGAACTCATCGAGCGGCATGACGACCTGCTTCCGATCGGACCCCCGCGCGCGCACCGCCACGGTGCCGGCCTCGAGTTCCCGATCCCCCACGACGAGCAGGTACGGGACCTTCTGCATCTCTCCGTCCCGTACCCGGTAACTCAGCGTGTCCGAGCGAGCGTCCAGCTCGGCCTCGAGGCCCGCCGCCCGCAGTCGATCGACCACCTCCGCCGCACCATCGGCGTGATCATCGGTGATCGGCAGCACCCGCGCCTGAACCGGCGCGAGCCAGACCGGAAACGCCCCGGCGAAGTGCTCGATCAGGAATCCGGTGAATCGCTCCAGCGTGCCGAAGATCGCCCGGTGGATCATCACCGGCCGGTGCGGCTGGTTGTCCTGGCCGATGTACTCGAGCTCGAATCTCTCGGGCAGATTGAAGTCGAGCTGGATCGTGGCGCCCTGCCACTCGCGACCGATCGCATCCTTGAACTTGATGTCGATCTTCGGGCCGTAGAAAGCGCCCCCGCCCTCGTCGGTCCCGTACTCGCGACCCGTACGGTCGAGCGCATCGCGAAGTGCCGCCTCCGCCCGGTCCCAGGTCGCGTCATCTCCGATCCTCTTCTCCGGCCGCGTCGAGAGATCCAGCCGGTAGTCCAGACCCAGCGTACCCATCACCACGTCGATCAGATCGATGCAGGTGAAGATTTCGTCTTCCACCTGCTCCGGCGTGCAGAAGATGTGACCGTCGTCCATGGTCAGCATCCGCACCCGAAGCAGGCCGTGCAGAGTACCGGATCGCTCGTAGCGGTAGACGTTGGCGATCTCCGACAGGCGCAGGGGAAGATCCCGGTAACTGCGAGGCCGGGCAGCGTAAATCATGGTGTGGCCCGGACAGTTCATGGGCTTTACCCGGAACGACTCACCGTCCCCCTCCATCGCCGGGTACATGTTCTCGGCATACGTCGGCAGGTGGCCGGAGCGCTCGAACAGCGCCTCGCTGGTGACGTGCGGCGTGTACACGAACTCGTAGTCGCGCTCCGTCAGCAGGTCCTCGATCCACCGGCGGAGTCGCATCTGGATGCGCGCGCCTTTCGGGTGCCAGGCCACCAGTCCCGGTCCGAACTCCTCCTGGAAGCTGAACAGGTCGAGCGCCTGCCCGATCTTCCGGTGGTCCCGCTTCTTCGCCTCCTCCAGGCGATGCAGGTGCTCTTCCAGGCTCTTCGCATCGTAGAACGCCGTGCCGTAGATGCGCTGCAGCATCTGCCGTGTCTCGTCGCCCCGCCAATACGCGCCGGCGCCGGACAGCAGCCTGAAGTGCTTCACCTCGTCGGTCGCAGGGACGTGTGGCCCCCGGCACAGGTCGGTGAACGGCCCGTCCGTGTAGGCCGAGATCGTCTCGTCTTCCGGGATCTCGGCCAGCCGCTCGAGCTTGAGAGGATCGTCGGCGAACAGCGTCTCCGCTTCCTGGCGAGTGAGCTCGCTCCGATCGAAGCTGTACGCCGCCTTCGCGACCTCCGCCATCTTCGCTTCGATCGCCTCGAGGTCCTCGGGCGTGAACGGCTTCGGTACGTCGAAGTCGTAATAGAAGCCATTCTCGATCGGCGGGCCGAATCCGATCCCGGCGTCGGGGTAGAGCTCGCGAACCGCCGTGGCAAGCACGTGCGCGGCGGAGTGCCGGAGGGCGTACAGAGCCTCTTCGCTGTCGTCGCGGCGCGTCACGATCGAGACGTCGTCGCCGTCGGCGAGTGGGCGGTCGAGGTCGCGCAATTCGCCGTCCACCGTGACGGCCACCGCTGCGCGGGCCAGGCCGGAGCCGATCGCAGCGGCCAGGTCGGCGCCGGTCGCACCTGCCGGGAGCAGGCGCTCGGATCCATCGGGGAGAATTACGGAAATCTGGTCGCTCATCGGCATACCCGTCGATGGCTGAGGTGAACGAACGCGGGCAACGACGCCCGCCGACCGCGGCTGTTCCGACCGAGGATCAAGACCTCCCGAAACTATGAAGCGGCAATCGGCACCACCAGAACGGACACCGGACTACGACAGTCACAGTCCGAGACCGAAGGTGGCCGCAAGCGTGAACAACCACGGCGTCGATCCGTCGTAATTCTGGACCGAGTGGTGCGCTCTGAGTTCGACCCCCACCGCCGACCGGGAACCTGCAGGAAGCCGAAGACCGACTCCTCCATTCAGGGCGAACAGGCTCGCGTCGACCTGATCGAAGTCGGGTCCCGTCGAATTCCAGGACTGGCCGCCGGCGCCGGCCACGATGTAGGGCTCGAAACGGCCGCGCCCGAGCGGCACCTGGACGACGCCTCCATACACCACCACGCCCTGGCTGGCGCCGATGCCTCCCAGGAGCAATTCCGGTCCGATGCGCAACGCACCGAAATCGGCCACGATCGCCCCGCCGAGGAGGAGCCCGACCTGCGTGGACTCCGACCGGCTCGACAACGAAGCACCGCCCTGCCCTACCAGCCAGCCGGTTCGGCCGCGCAGTGAACTCGACTCGTTCGCGGCTCCCTCATCGGCGTCGGGGGCATCTGGCCGGCGATACACCTCGGCGCCGGGCTGCCAGCCGCGCCCATCTGCCTGCTGCTCGAGCTGGAGGTCCCAGCGCGAGAACGCGGATCCGACCAGACCGCCAAGAAGAGCGCCAGCGCCCGCACCGAGCAGGCCGGCGGCAAAGTAGGTACCCGCGCCAGAGTCACAGTCGTACTCACAGAGACCCTCGCCCACGGCTGCCGCCAGGACTCCGAGGATCGCGCCTGCGCCTCCGCCGATCCCGGCTCCCAGCCAGGTTCGACGGCTCTGGGTCCACAGGGCCTCTACGGAGCTGAAGCTGACAAACTGTTCAATGTCTGCGGCATTCACCGACTCGGAATCGAAACGGACTCTCAATACCGAAGATCCGGTGTCGACTCCCGCGACACTGCCCTCCCGCACCGACGACGGCGGGGCCAGGACTCGCACCGGCGCATCGTTGCGAAGGTCCAGGAATGCACCCGGCGCCGGGCGCGTCTCCTGCGCCGAGGCCATGGCTGCCGAACAGAGAAGAATCGCAAGCACGCAACAGATACCGGACGGAAATCCGCACATGTGTCTGGCCTCGGGAGGGGCGAGCCCGCAGGGGGGCTTGGACCGTCGTAAGTCTAGCGGTTCAATTCACGGTCAGCGAATGAGAGCCGGAGGAAGCACGTCCGACCACATCGTCGGACGTGAGTGACTGGCGTCTCTCGAATCGAGCCTCTATATCAGTCGGGCCGAATCGATCGACAAGCCATCGAGCCCTGAGCGACTCTGGTCCATGAACTGCATTCGACGCACCCTTCGCCTCGCATTTGTCATCGGTCTCCTCTCGGCGACCGCCACGCCACACCTCGGTGCGCAGTCGAACGATGGCTCCTTCACCGACCGCATCTACTGGGGCGGCGGCATCAGTCTGGCATTCTGGAACTACACGGCGATCCGGATCGAGCCTCTGGTCGGTTACCGCATCACGCCGAAGTTCTCCGCGGGCGCGAAGGTGATGTACGAGTACCTGCGCTACGAGAGGTTCGGCGGGACGGTGGATTCGCACAGCTACGGCGGGAGCCTGTTTGCACGCTATCGGTTCATTCCGCAGCTGTACGGTCATCTCGAATACGGCGGACAGAACTACGAGCGGATCGACGCTTCGGGAATCGAAGAGCGCGTCGGCTATCCCTTCCTGCTGGTCGGGGGCGGATTCGTCCAGCAGACCGGCCGCCGAACGTCACTCTACTTCGAACTGCTGTACGACGTTCTGCAGGACGAGGACTCGCCCTACGACAATGGCGGCCCATTCATCACGGTCGGAATCGCCGTCGGCTTCTGAGTCGAGCGCCTTCGTTCAGTCGCCGACGATTTCGATTTCGTCGGGACCGTTCGGGATGATGCAGAGGAACTCGAACGGATCCTTGCCGATCGTCTCGTAGGAGTGCGGAGCACCCGCCGGAATGAGGACCACGTCGTCCGGCCCGACTTCGAAGCGCTCGCCGTCGATCCAGACCACGGCGCGACCGCCAAGCACGTACTGCTCGTGCTCAACCGAGTTCGTATGCAGGGGCATGCCTCCGCCCGGTTCAATTCGAAACCGCCGCAGCTGGAAATTCGGGCCCTCGTCGGCCCCGATGAGTACCTGTCGCCACGTGTCGACGCCGGCACCGACCGGAGCTGTTTCCGCATCGGCGGCTTTCCGTACGAAATGCATGCCTGAATCTCCTTCCAGCTCTGCCTGCGCTGTTCCGGGATCGCTCTGTTCGGACAGCGCCATGGCTATGTCGAGGATCGCACGTCTCGATCGAGCAGGGCGATCGCGAGCGCCGCAAGCGTAGCTCCGACGAGGTTCGCGACCAGGTCCCAACCCGTGTTCCTGTAGCCTCCCACGTTCGTCTCCGGCACCAGCAGCGTAGCAGCGAACTCGATCACTTCGTTCAGCGCCCCGAAACCCTGGCCGGCCGACCACACGAGCAGCAGCCGGCCCACGGTCGGCTGCGCCCGGACACCCTCTCGCTCGAAGATCGATTTCAAACCGAGCCAGCAGATCCAGGTCGTCACACCGAATCCGTAGGCGTGCACGACCTGGTCGTACTTCAGTCGATCGGGAATCAGCCACAGGCTGTAGAGGACTCGATTCGGCCCGTGCACCGGCCAACTCTCCGGGACCGGCACCAGCCCGCCCGCCATGTGAGCGAGGCCCCAGATACTCAGCGCCCATAGCGCCGGCTCGGGAAGCCCGACCTTCAAGTGCACGACCGCCACGAGGCCCACCAGCAGAAGCATGACGATGATGTAGAACAGGAACTCCCCGTTCCCTGTCTGCAGTGCCCCGGCCGCGGCCGCCAGCATGTAGGCCGCCGTGAAGCCGGCGACCCGGATGACGCCGGTGCGACTAGCGGTATTCACGTTATGCGCTCCCGTCTCGAGACCTCGAATGGTAAGGGAGACGCACGCGAGGCGGCCAGAGCCGGACGCACCGGCCACGGTTCGGTCGGGGGCCGGATCGAACGCTTGACGGTCGATGCCCCCCGGATAGCTTGCGCGGGTGAATCTCCTGAACGTGCTGCACGTAGATTCGGCCGCGGAGTACCGCGGCGGTCAGAACCAGGCGCGACTCCTGATGAAGGAGCTTCGTGCACTGGCCGACGTCCGGCAGGGGCTGGTAGCCCGCCGCGATTCCATACTGATCAGCGAGGCCGGAGAACTCGGAGTCGATCTCCATCCCGTCTCGTGGCTATCGCCGATCGATCCTCGCCCGGTGCTGAGAATCCTCGCTGCGTTGAAGCGCGACTACGACCTCATTCACGCGCACGATTCCCATGGCCTGCAGTCCGCGCTGGCCGCGCGGTGGCTCGGCGGGCGCCGAACCCCGATCGTGGCGTCCCGCAGGGTCTCGGTCCGGATGCGAAGTCCATCGACCTGGAAGCGGGCCGACGCAATCGTGGCCGTATCGGAAGCTGTCGCGTCGGTGATTCGGGAGCAGGGCATACCTTCTGAGAGCATCCGCGTGATTCCCGACGGCGTGTCGACCGAAGAACTCGAGCACCGCCTTCCGGGCCGGCTGCGGGATATGGCCGGCGCGGGTCCGAACCAGAAACTCGTCGGTACGGTCGGTGCATTGACTCTCGAGAAGGGGCACGACTGGTTCCTCGAGTCCGTTGCCCTGATCGCCGCCGACCACCCCGAGGCACGATTCGTCCTGTTCGGGGACGGGCCGGAACGAGACCGGCTGGTCGGGCTGACCGGTTCACTGGGTCTCGCCGATCGGGTGTCGTTTCCGGGCACGGTCGAGGAAATCGGTCGCAGCATCGGGGACCTCGACGTGTTCGTCATGCCCTCTCGGGAGGAAGGACTCGGAACGGCGGCCCTGGAGGCGATGCTCGGAGGCTGCCCTGTGTTGCTCTCCGGCGCGGGAGGCCTCGTCGACCTGGCGGGAGAGCTGATTCCGACCATTCCGCCTGGAGATGTCGCTGCCCTGGCAGGGGAGATGGACCGTCTCCTGTCCGATTCCGCGGCGCGAAGTTTGCTGGCTCGGCAATGCCGGGAGCGCGGCGGCGAATTCACCAGTGCGAAGACGGCCCGATCCACGCTCGCATTGTATCGTGAGATGGCGGGCTGCTAGCCCACTCACGAACGAAGGACTCAGATACGAGGCCAGGCGACAGATGAGGCAGCGGTTCAACATTCCGATTCCGGGTCGGCGCCAGAGCGGTCCCCGGGTCTTCCTCCTTCGGGCGCACAAGACGGCGGGACAGTCCTTCAACCTCAGCCTGTCGAGGGCGTTCAGGGACTCGGAGATCAGCCCGGGTCACTTCACCTGGCAGCTAGTGAACGTCGATGCGGATGCGGCTCGGCGGTACCGATACTTCCAGGGCCACGTCGGAAGGCCCACGGCCGACCGCGTCGCGCCCGAAGCGCGCCTGGTGACGATGCTCCGGGACCCCGTAGCACGGCTGACCAGCTCGTACTTCTACTGGCGCTCCCAGGCGAAGCGCGTGGAGAATTGGAACGCGCATCGAATCGCCGAGAGGCTGCAGTCCATGACGCTGCTGGAGTATGTGGCGAGCGATGACCCCGTCATCCGACGCAGCTCCTGGAACGTACAGGCGAGGCTGCTCGCGGGTGCCGACTACGGAAGCGAAGCGGCTGATCGAACCCAGCTGTTCGGATTCGAAAAAGATGAAGACCGGCTGATCGACGCGGCGCTCGAGGGAATCGAACGCTTCTCCAGCGTCGGAATCGTCGATCGCTTCGACGAGTCCCTGGCACAAGCGTACGACGTGCTCGACCTCCCGGGACGACCGGAAGTGGTGTACGACAACCGGACGCCCGCCAAGTACATCGACCAGGAGATCACCGAGGAAGTACTGGATCATGCCCGACGCCTGACCCGGGCCGACGAGATCGTGGTCGAGGCCGCGCGTGCTCGCCTCGATACATGGGCCGCGAGTCGCCCCGGCGATCACGACGGCGACTGACAGCGACCGCTACTTCGGGCTGGCCTGACCACGCGAGCCGGAAACTACCGCCTCGAACCTCGGATCCGATCGCATGAGCTCGAGGTCCGGCCATGCCGAAGCATGCAGCCACGCCAGTCCTTCCAGTCCCTGGTCGAGAGCCACACCCAGCAACGAGACGGCGCGGGCCGGATCCCCTCCGATCGCCGAGAGCCGGGCCAGGAGTGCAGTGCGATCTCCCAGTGCATACTCGAATCCCTCCTCGAGCAGGCGCTCGGCTCTCTCGGCCTCGCCCGTTCGCGCCAGGCTCAGCGCCAGCATGCCGCGATAGGTGGCTCGATCGGGATAGTCGGCGAACAGGCCGGCGAACACGTCCCGGGCGTCATCGAATTCCCCGAGATCGTAAGCGGCGGAGCCCAGCCAGTAGCGGTGTTGACGGAATCCGGGAGTCTCCCGCAGCCGCGCCTGGAGCCACGCCTGGCCCCTGCGCAGCATCGCTTCACCCTCGGAGTCGTACCCGTGAGCCCGGAGCTCTTCCCCGGCTACGACCATTGCCGCGCCCTGCGACCAGTACACGCTGGGGGAGAGCCCTTCCAGCCCGGCGAGGATCGAATCGAGCCCAGCGGTGCGCCCGGCAGCTGCGAGTGCTCGCGCCTCCAGAACCGAACCGATCCGCCGGTCCGGAAACCGTTCCTGCATGGAGCGGGTCGCTGTCAGCTCTCCGTCGAAGTCACCGATCAGGTGGCGGGCATGGGCCAGAACCGTCCAGTAGTGCAACCACTCGCGCAGCGGGCCCGAATCGGGATCCATGGCTTCGAGGAACTCGATCGCCAGGTCCGGTCGGCCGACCGAGACGGCGGCGTGAGCCGCGTTGTAGGAGGTGCGCGACGCGCTCGTGATCTCCGCCGCCCGAAGCGCAGCCTGGAGAGCGGCACTGCCATCGGAATCGAGCAGGGATCGCAGATACTGCCAGCGCAGGTCCTGAAGTTCGCTGAACGAAGACCTGTGTTCCCGCAGCACATTCAGCAGAGAGTCGGCCCGGATGCGCTCGCTCGTCGTTCCAATGTTCACGAGGTTCGTCGCTGCCAGGAGCGGCGCATCGTAGAAACCGGGATCCAATTCCCACGCACTCAGCAGCTCTGGTACGGCCCGGGTGTACTCCTGGTGAAGGTATAGACCGAGCCCACGATCGAATGCGCGGTAGGCCGCGAA
>JAMJQL010000096.1 GCA_023554245.1 Gemmatimonadota bacterium | reverse complement strand
GTTCGCTCCATCTCCTCCTCGGCCTCCGCCTGGTCGGCCTTGTCGAACAGGATCTCCTCCGGTACCGGGGCTCCCTGCTCCACCTTCGCGACCTTCCTGGGTTCGACCTTCGGAATGAACACCTGGTCGGGCTCGAGCTTGCGCTGGTTGTGGAATAGCGGGCTGACGATCTCGATCCCACCCCCGTGCAGACTGTCGAGCATCGCACCGCGCAGGCGCGAACGCGCGGAGATCAGCGACTTCACTTCGGTGAGCAGGCCGGCGATCCGGTAGGTGACGGAGAAGTCGCCCAATTCTTGAGTCATCACGAACGGATCCGCGAGTTCGGCCCTTCGTGCCGCCTCCAGCAGCAGCTCCTCGATTCGACCGCGCGGTACATCGTACCCCAGCGAGACCGTGGCAGAGACGATCGTGCCGGAAGACCGAACGGTGGTCACCGGGTTCGTGACCAGGTAGAGGTTCGGAAGCGTGACCAGGTTCCGCTCCTCGGTCTGGATCTCGGTGTGAAACAGGCCCCGCTCCGATACCCGTCCGAAGTGCTCCTGCACCCCGATGAAGTCGCCAGACCGGAAGTTGCGGACGGCCCGAATCATCAATCCCGCCAGCATGTTGCCGAGGAAGGTCGTCGACGACAGCGCGATCCCGGCGCTCAGTACGATGCCTACCAGCCCGAGAATCTCGCCCCGGAACTCGTTGCTGATCGGCAGCATGAGGACGACGATCACGAGACCCACCGCGGTCAGCGCGAGGAGGATCAGCTGGTTCCGCATCTGGTGGCCCTGCGACGATGAGCTGCTGCGCTCGAACCAGTGACGCAGGGCTGCCGCGATGACGATCGTCAAGACGAGCACGAGGGCCGAGGGCGCCAGGGCCAGCGACCAGTCGATCAGGCCTTTCGGAGCTGCGTCACCGGCTTCCTGCAGCAAGAGCATCAGTAGCCCGCCTCCAGGTCGATACGCGCCGCCTCGGCCTCGACGGCCTCGAACGCGGCAAGCACGGATGGATACTCTTCCGAGGCGCGGAACTCTTCGAATATCGGCGACAACTCGAGATCGGCCACGGTGATGCCCTCCGCAGGCCGGCCGGCGAGATCGAGCAAGACCCCGGTGGCCGCCTGGTGGTCGCCGACCAGCATGTACGAGCCGACATTCGTCGCCAGAAGGCGCGGACCGAGCATCATGTCGCCCGACTCCTCGGCGCGCCTTATCGCCTCGGCGGCCCGGGTCCGTGCCCCGACCGAATCCAGCTGCAATCCTCGAGCGATGGAAAGAAACGACGCACGGATTCCGTCCCTCTCGGTGCGAGTCGGCGCCATCCGCTCGAGTCGCTCACCGGCATCACGAGAGGCTTCCAGATCACCCTTTACGCGATGAATGAAGCCCGAATCGATCCAATATCGCAATTCGTCCACTTCGCTGAGTCTCGGAGCCGCGTCCAGCAACTCGAGGGCCATCGCGTCCTCGCCCGCCGCCCATGCGAGCTGCGCCCGGGCATGATTCAGGTCGAAATCAGCAGGTGCCGCGAGACCGATCTCTGCGGCGTAGCTCGCGGCCCTGGCCAGGCTGCGGTCCAGATCGACCATGGTGTCGATTTTGTAGGCGATCAGCCGGGTATTGCGCGGCGCGATGACCAGTCCGCGCTCGATCACCGCCTCCGCTGCCCTAAACCGGCGGAGCGCGACGAATGCCTCGGCCTGACCGATGTAGAGACCGGCGTTCCGTGGATCCAGCTCGATCGCGCGAGAGAACTCCTCGCTTGCAGCCGTGAAGTCTCCCTGCCGCCTCAGGATGTAGGCGATCGCCGCCTTCACGCCCGCGTCGGAGGGACGGAGACGGTCGGCGGTCCGGAAGTGCGCGAGCGCCTCTTCGAACCGCCGTTCGACGTAGTAGGCGTAGTAGCCCCGCGCCATCTCGACCGCTCCGCTGCCCGGCGCGAGCTCCGCGGCGCGCTCGATCGCGTCCCGCGCCCGTTCGAGGTCGACGTCGGTGCGGATCTGGGCGTTCCAGGAGAGGATCATCGAAAGCCCGGCCCAGGCGTCGGCGAACTCGGGGTCGAGCTCGACGGCCCGCTCGAAACCGGCGAGCGCCAGGGAGTCCTGGACACCTGCGCCCCGGTCCTCCCAGGCGACCCGTCCCGCGTGGTAGGCGGCGAGCGCATCCAGATTCCGGGTCGCGACGACCGCGAGTTCGCGCGATTCCGCCGGGCTGAGCTCGGCCTCCAGCGCGTCCGCCACGCTTCGGGCGATCTCGCTCTGGATCGAGAAGACGTTCTCTGCCGTGAGCTGCGCGTCGTAGGTCTCGGCCCACAGGTGCTCGTCGGTGGACGGGTCGATGAGCTGGACGTTGATCCGCACCTGGTTCCCCGCCCGCTGCACGCCCCCCTCGAGCACCGTCTCCACCCCGAGCTCCGAGGCGATCTCCGGGATCGACTTCTCCGTGTCGCGATACTCCTTCACCGAGGTGCGCGAGGTGACCTTGAGAGCGTTGATCTTGGAGAGCTGGGTCAGCAGGTCGTCGTGCACCCCGACCACGAACGGTTCGGCCTCGGCCGTCCCGGCCATGTTCTCGAAGGGCAGAACCGCGATCGTCCGGCGGCCGTCGTCGGAGTCGGACCTCAGAGCGGCAGGCCGGACGGCGCCACCGCCCGCGGAGCCTCCAGGCCCGGTCGAAGGCGCGGTCGCATCGGCCGTCGCCGTCAGATTCGCGGCCGACTCCCCGGCCCGCTTACCCACGTACCAGGCCCCCCACACGAGCGCCGCGATGCCCGCCAGAGCCAGCAGCCCCGCCGGCCAGCGGGCGCTCCTTGGCGCCTCGATGATCCGTGTCAGTTCGCCGGGGGCGGCATCCTCGGTCTTCTTGACGCCCTGCGGCGTCATCTCGAACGCCCAGGCCAGTACGATGGCGATCGGGAAGCCGATCAGGACGAGGAAGGTGGCCGTTCGAAGCACGACGTCGGGCAGGGCCAGGCCCTCGGCGAGGAGATCGGCGACCTGGAGCACCACGAAGCCGGTCGCCCCGTAGACCGCCATGACGCGGAATACGCGTCGCCGCTTCAACTCGGCGAAGAACCTCTGGTAACCAGGAACGTGCGTCGGGGTCTCGGGCATGGCCCGAAGATCGGCCCGGATGGTGGCGTCGGGCAAGGACGCCGGGCGATCCGTCCGGGCCCGGCGTCCTCGATGTCAGCTTCCGGCTGAAGCGTCCGGCTCAGTCGCCGCCGGACATCGACTTGCTGCGCTCGATCGACTGCAGAGCGAGGTACTTCTCTCCGAAGCGGTCGAGATTGTCGATCTCCTGGTCGTACTGGTCGTAGTGGCGTTCCTCGTCTGCCACGAGGTCCTCGAAGATCTTCCGGGTCGCCGCGTCCTTTTCGGCGGTCGCGATGTTGGCCCACTCGTTGTACTCGGCGACGCTCTCCTCCTCCATTTTTCGAGCCTTCACGAGCATTTCCCGAACATCGGTGATCTTCTCGACCGGAAACGCGGGCTTCATCTCGACATCGCCGCCGAGGAAGAGGATCCGCTCCGCCGCCACTTCGACATGATGCATTTCGTCCAGCGAGGTCTTCATGAACAGGCCGGCAAGAAGGTCGTAGCCCTGGTCCTCGCAGTGGAAATGGAAGTAAAGGTACTGGTGAATCGCGGCCAGTTCGTCGGCGACCACGCCGTTCAGAAGCTCGATGCTCTTTTCTCGCATTGGGTCCATTCTTTCGCTCGGATTTGCGCGCCGGGGCCGCGGCGGGTTTGATTGTGACTGCAACCGGATGAATGTATGGAGCGTTCGGGACCGGTGAAACATTTGGCCACCGGTTTCGGTATGCGATCCGGACCGAGGCAGTGGAAAGACCCCGATAACTGGAAGCCAAGAGGCACACGAGAGCCATGACGGCACGAGCCTGTGGCCGCGTTGCAGCGGCACTGATTTTCCTCGCGACATTCGCGCTCCTCGAATCTCGACCCGCCATGGCCCAGACCGAGGGCACCGGTTCGGCCCGCATGACCGAGGCCGAGATCGAAGCGCTGTATCACGCTCGCACAGACAGCGCGAGGATGCGTTTCTCGCAGGCTGACGTCGATTTCGTCACCGGGATGATCGGTCATCACGCTCAGGCGCTCGTCATGTCGGAGCTCGCACCCACTCACGGGGCGAGCCCGCAGGTGCAGGTACTCGCCGCCCGGATCATCAACGCTCAGAAGGACGAGATCGCGCTTATGCAGCAGTGGCTGCGCGACCGCGGTCAGCCGGTTCCCGAAGTGAAGATCGACGGGCTGGACCTGAAGATCGAGATGACCGGTCCGGTGAAGCCCGATCCGAGGCCCGAAGCCGACCCTCACGGCGACCATGACATGGAAGCCGGCCACGACATGGCCATGGACCACGCGGCCCACGCCGATCACTCGATGATGCCGGGCATGCTCACGCAGGCTCAACTCGAGGAGCTCGACGCCGCTTACGGTCCCGAGTTCGACCGCCTCTTCCTGCGAGGGATGATCTACCACCACGGCGGTGCGGTGACGATGGTCCACGAGCTGTTTGGGGCCGATGGAGCAGGACAGGACGAAGCCGTGTTCAAGCTCGCCTCGGATGTCCAGGTGGATCAGATCACCGAAATCGAGCGGATGAAGCAGATGCTCGAAGCACTGGAAAACTGAAGACAGCAGCACGATCCCATTACAGCCCATTTCAGAGGAATTGCCGATGAGTCCCGACCCCTCTCGTTCGTTCCGGTCCCTGGCCTCGATGGCCGGACTGGCCGCGCTGGCCTTCACCACCGCCTGCGCCTCTTCGTCGTCCAATGCACCGCCCAGTTCGGCGACGCCTGCGCCGGAGACCATGGCGGAGATGTACGGCGTGGACGCGGATCCGGCTCTCGGCTGGCAGCCGGGCCAGCCGACCATGTCGCCCGAGCCGGACCCGCGGATCGGCCTGGAGCCGGGTCTCCTGGACGCCGGCGAGGCGATCTGGAACCTGGAGCTGCTCTCGGCGACACCGCCGCCGCCTGATTTCGTCGGCGTCACGAATTCCGATCTGGCGTTCAAGGACAACTATGCGATTCAGGGCAACTACAACGGGTTCATCGTCTGGGACATCTCGAATCCAGCCTCGCCCGTTCTGGTCAAGGAGTACCTCTGCCCTGCGTCGCAGAGCGACGTCTCGGTGTATCAGAACCTCCTGTTCGTCTCCGGCGAGGGACTCGGAGGACGGCTCGACTGCGGCACGGAAGGCGTGCGTGAGGCGGTGAGCCCCGATCGGCTCCGGGGGATCCGGATCTTCGACATCACCGACATTCGGAATCCCGTCTACATCGCCAACGTTCAGACCTGCCGGGGCTCGCACACGCACTCGGTCCTCGTCGATCCGGACGACCGGGAAAACGTCTACGTCTACGTCTCGGGATCCGCGCCGGTGCGGCCGGAAGAGGAGCTTCCGGGCTGCTCCGGGCTGTCGCCCGACGAGGATCCCAATTCCGCGCTCTTCCGGATCGAGGTGATCCAGGTCCCGCTCGCTCACCCCGAGCGGGCCGAGATCGTCAGCTCCCCGCGGATCTTCCAGGACCTCGTAGCGCCGCCGCGGCACGGCCCG
Organism: Gemmatimonadota bacterium; assembly: GCA_023554245.1. Classification (GTDB taxonomy): domain Bacteria; phylum Gemmatimonadota; class Gemmatimonadetes; order Palauibacterales; family Palauibacteraceae; genus Carthagonibacter; species Carthagonibacter metallireducens. The sequence goes on along the minus strand of JAMJQL010000096.1, from coordinate 7,968 downwards.
GCGCCGGGAGACATCCGGGCGATCGAGGAGGCCGAGGCCGAGGGCAAGTTCGTGGCCAACTTCAGCGGGCAGCAGTTCGTGCTTCCCGACGGCTTTGCCAACCAGCTGTTGGCGCAGACGGTCGCGGCGCGCGGAGGCGAAGGCGCTCCCACGGCGGCCGACAGCGCGACGCTGCGCGAGAACCTGGACGACATCATCGCTTCGCGGTTCGGGGGCGGGGACGACGAAGAAGCGGACGACGACGGGCCGCGTCCCGGCCCGACGCAGTGCCACGACATCACTCTCTATCCCGAGATCGGTCTCGCGGGTGGCGCGTGCGAGGGCTACGGCCTGCTGCTCGATATCACCGACCCGGTGAACCCGAAGCGGATCGACGCCGTAGCCGACTCGAACTTCTCCTACTGGCACTCGGCCACCTTCAGCAACGACGGCTCGAAGATCCTGTTCAGCGATGAGTGGGGCGGCGGTGGCGGTCCGAAGTGTCGGATCGACGATCCGATGGAGTGGGGAGCGAACGCGATCTTCACGATCGCCCGGGGCTCGATGGACTTCGCGTCCTACTACAAGATGCCCGCTCCGCAGACCACTCTCGAGAACTGCGTCGCCCACAACGGGTCGATGATCCCGATCCCGGGGCGCGACGTGATGGTGCAGTCGTGGTACCAGGGCGGAATCTCGGTCTTCGACTTCACCGATCCGGCCAACCCGGTCGAGATCGCATTCTTCGATCGAGGCCCCACGAATCCCGACCAGCTCGGCTCAGGCGGTTCCTGGTCCGTCTACTGGTACAACGGAGTCATCGTCAGCTCCGAGATCGCCCGGGGTCTGGATATCCTCGAGCTGAAGCCGAGCCGCTATCTGACGGCCAACGAGATCGAGGCGGCGAGGACCGTGGTGCAGGATCACCTCAACGCCCAGGGCCAGCAGATGTTCAAGTGGCCCGCCTCGTTCGCCCTGGCACGGGCCCAGATTGATCAGCTCCAGCGTGCGGGAGAACTGGATGCCGGGCGGGCTGAGAGCACGCGTGACGCGCTCACGGAACTGGAGACGGCTCCCGCTTCCGAGCGGCAGAACGCGCTGATGAACATGGCGGCCCGCTTGGACGAGCTGGCAGGGGACGCCGCCAATCCGGCCCGGATCAATGAGCTGGCCGGGACGGTGCGCAAGCTGGCGAGCATGTAGGAGGATCGGACATCCCGGCCGGGCAGGTAACGCGCCCCCGGTTCGGTCTGACGTGTGAGAGCGCCCGGCATGAAGCCCGGGCGCTCTCACGTTGGCGACGCGACGCCTGATTCAACCGAAACGTAGTTCCGCAACGTCGATCGGAAGCCGCCTGACGCGCACACCGGTCGCGTCGAACACGGCGTTGCACACGGCGGGCATGATCCCGGGGAAAGCCATCTCGCCGAGCCCCTGGGGGTGCTCGCTGCTCTCGACGAAGTGGATCTCGATCTCCGGCGCCTCGTCGAGGCGGAGGAGCGGGTAGTCGTCGAAGTTCCCCTCGACCGCGCCGCCGTCCGCGATCGTGATCTCGCCGTGCAGCACGGCGCTGATTCCATGCAGGATTCCGCCTTCGACCTGGGCCCGAGCGCCGATCGGGTTTACCACGATTCCGCAGTCGAGTGCGCATACCACCCGGTCCACTCGGACGCGACCGTCGTTCGCGACGGTGACCTCGGCCACGTGCGCCACGTAGGCGCCGAACATCATGTGAGCCGCGACGCCGCGTCCCCGTCGTCCGGTCGGCCGAGCGCCAGACCGGTCGCTCGAGACAGCCAGTGATCGGTTCCAGCCACTCTCTTCGACTGCCACGTCCAGTACGTGCCGGATCCGGCCCGTTTGAAAGGTGGGGCCACCGTGGTCGCGGTACGGAAGCTCCCGCGGCTCACCGATCACGCGCCGGCGTATCGCCACGGGATCCTGTCCGGACGCGTGGGCGATTTCATCCAGGAAGCATTGCTCGACGAATGTGGTCGCGTTCTTCCCTGGTCCGCGCAACGCTCCGGTCGGCACGCTCGTCTCCGCCGGGGCATACGTGACCCGGAAATTGGGGGCCGCCGCGCCGGGGAGCGCGTCGGGAAACACCTCGGTCTCGGCCGCCGTGTCCTCGTCCCCGCGAAACGCGTGTCGCGACGTGGTCGAGACGTTCGACTCCCACGCGATAAGGGTACCGTCCCCGTCGAGACCTGCGCTCATTCGATACATGCCCGCCGGCCGGTAGTACCCGTGCCGCATGTCATCCTCACGAGTGCACGACACCTGCACGGGCGCTCCTGTCGCCTTCGACACCGCAGCCGCCTCGGCGGCGTATTCGGCCATCAGCCGGCGCCCGAATCCGCCACCGGCGCGCAGCATGTGCACGGTGATCGCCTCCCGGGGCACACCGGTCACGATCGAGGCGAGAGCCACGCACAGTCCGGGCACCTGGGTCGGCGCCCAGATCTCGATTTGGTCGCCGCGGGCGTCGGCGACACAGTTCATCGGCTCCATCGTCGCGTGGTAGAGGAATGGCACTTCGTATACCGCCTCGAGCCGCGTCACCGCCGAGGAGAGCGCCTCGTCGACGTCGCCGTCGTGCCGGACCACCTCGCCCTTCCCTTCGATCAGTTGCGAGAACTGGTCGCGAAGCGTTTCCGAGCTCTCGGTCGCGTGCGGACCGGGCTCCCAGTCGACCACCAGCGCGCCCCTTCCCTTGATGGCCGCCCAGGTGGAATCGGCGACTACCGCCACACCTCCCGACATGTACGCCCGGTTGTCGAGCGGCTCGATCTCCACGACCTGCCGCACACCCGGAATCGCCAGCGCCGGCTTCGCATCGAATGAACGCACGCGTCCGCCGAAGGTCGGGGCACGCGCAATCACGGCGAACTGCATCCCATCGACCCGGTAGTCGAGTCCGTAGCGGGTCCGGCCCGTAACGATCTCCTTCAGATCCACGTCGCTTCGCGAGGTCCCGACGATCGTGAATTCGGACGGGCGCTTCAGGATGAGACTCTCGGGATCGGGCGGCTGGATGCCGGCCGCCTCCGTCAGCAGCTCTCCATAGGCGAGCTCCCTCCGCCCGGCACCGGTGCCGTGCGCGACGACGCCATTCGCCGCGGAGCAATCGGCAGGGTCCACGCCCCAGCGATTCGAGGCCGCCGCGACAAGGAGGTGCCGGGCGCCGGCCCCCGCGATGCGCAGCCGGTCCCAGTTCGTAGTGATGCCCGTGCTCCCCCCCGCGTACTGGGGCCCGAAGCGGTCCGGATCGTACGGCGCCTGCTCCACCCGTACGCTCTCCCACGCGACCCCGAGCTCCTCCGCGACGATCATCGGCAGCGAGGTCTTCACGCCCTGGCCGATCTCCGGGTTCTTCGCATAGATGGTGGCGCTTCCATCCGGGTGTACGGTGACGAACGGGCCGGCCCGGAAATCGTCGGACGTGGTCTGTACTCCGGCGGCCGCAGCGGCTGAATTCCCGTTGGCCCAGGGCCCATGCAGCACCACGACGAGTCCGCCTCCCGCCGATAGGGAGACCTTCAGGAACTGCCGGCGCGTAGGGCGCGCAGGAGACGTCGACCCGCCATCCGGGGAAGTCGGCGCCCCGACTCGCCCCCCTTGGCGCGGGCTCATCGGTCACCTCCGCCGGCCGCGGCCCGGTGGATCGCGGCCCGGATCCGTGCGTGAGTGCCGCACCGGCAGAGCACCCCGCGCATCGCGTTGTCGATTTCTGCGTCTCGGGGCCTCGGGTCCGCCGCGAGCAGCGCCGCGGCCGCCATGATCTGGCCCGGCTGGCAGTATCCGCACTGCGGGACGTCTTCCTCGATCCAGGCGCGTTGGACCGCGTGGCTCCCGTCGTCTGACAACCCCTCGATCGTGACGATCTCGGCCCCGTCGAGAGTGGCGATCGGCAGGGCGCAGGAACGCACCGCCGTGGCGACGCCACTCCGGATCCGGTGCACCGTACAGGAGCCGCACAGAGCCTTGCCGCAGCCGAACTTCGTCCCCGTCAGGCCAAGTATGTCGCGCAGTACCCAGAGAAGGGGCATGTCCGGTTCGACGTCGACGGTGTGTAGACGGCCGTTTACGGTGAGCGTGATGGTGGCCATACCGATTCCCCGTTCATGCGATGAGCCGTTCCGCGGTCACCCACCAGTATAAGCCGCCGCCGGGAAAGGTCGAGCGCGGGGTGAAATTCCGGATCGTCTTGTAGCCCGGCCGTGGTGGCGGGCATCTTCCTCCGATGAACACACATTCACCAGCCGATTACGCCGGGACAGGGTCGGAGCCTGGAGACGGGATTGCCTCCCGCATACTCGACGCCTGGGAGGATTATCACGAGCTGTTCCGGGACTTCGCCCGGCGTGCTCGCTATCTGTTCGGAAAGCAGGCCTGGGGCGACATCCAGGAGAACGCACGACGGAGGCTGCTGCTCTATACCGCCGTGATCGACCCGCTGCTCGAGGAGCTGAGTGAAGGGCTCGGGCCCCGGTTCGGCGACTCCGACCTGTGGGCCGACGCCCGCCATGCCTTCAAGGCGCTCACGGAGTCGCGGGAGGACGGAGAGGTCGCGCGCACCTTCTTCAACTCCGTCAGCCGACGAGCCCAGGGTACGGTCGGGATCCATCCTCGAACCGAGTTCGTGGGCGACGAAGCGATTCCCCTCGTCGATGGCGGGGATCCAGGGCGTACAACGCGCCCGGGGGACTTGCGACTGCTCCGATTCGCAGCCGAAGGACCGCTCGAAGACCTGATTCAATCGGTGCTCGCGAAGCTCTCGAGAGCCGTTCCGCTGGCCGAGCCCGAGCGAGACGCGCGACTTGTCGCAGCCGCCCTGAATGCCGATCTCGCCGACCCCGACACAGGCCGCGTGCCGGATATCGAGGCGCTGGAATTCGTTCCGGGCCTTTTCTTCCGAAACAAGGCGGCCTACATGGTGGGCCGAATCGTCTGGCGGCCGGAGTCGTCAGCGGGATCTGCAGAAGCGATTGCCGCCGTCGGCAGCCCGAAGCGCCGGGAAGCGGACAGCGACGCGCACCCCCGACAGCAGCTGCAGGCGCCGGTCACGCCCGTGGTTCTGCCCCTTCGCCACGATGACGCGGGCGTCCACGTGGACGCCGTTCTCACCCGTTCGAATGAAGTCAGCGTGGTGTTCGGCTTCTCCCGCTCCTACTTCAAGGCCGACATCGATGCCGACGCCGGAGGGCCGAGGGCACTCGTGGAGTTCCTGCGCACCCTGATGCCCAGAAGGCGCGAGGACGAACTGTTCACCTCCCTCGGTTACAACCGTCACGGCAAGACCCTTCTCTATCGATCCCTGCGTGAACACCTCTCGAGGCCGGGAGCTTCCATCGAGCGCGCGGAGGGTGTTCCGGGCCTCGTGATGCTGGTGTTCACCCTTCCTTCGCTCGACGTCGTGTTCAAGATCACGCGTGACCGTTTCGCGCCTCCGAAGCGGACGAACCGGGATCGAGTCCGTGAGCGCTACCGGCTCGTGTTCCTGCACGACCGGGTCGGCCGTCTCGCGGATGCCCAGCAGTTCGAGGGACTCGAGATTCCGGCCGCGGCCTTCGATCCCGAGATGCTGGATGAGCTGCTCGCGGAGGCCGGCGCGACCGTGCGCGTGGCGGCCGGCCGGGTCACCGTCGACGAGGCCTGGTCCGAGCGACGCATGACGCCGCTGGATGTCCACCTGGCCCGGGCCGAGGCCGCCGGCGATGTGGCGGCCGAGCGGTCTGCGATTCTCGACTACGGGCTCGCGGTAAAGGACCTGGCGGCGGCCGGGATCTTCCCGGGTGACCTGTTATTGAAGAATTTCGGCGTGACCCGCCATGGCAGGGTTATCTTTTATGACTACGACGAATTAACCCTTTTGACCGAATGTAATTTCCGGGACTTCCCGAGCGCGATCCACGAGGAGGACGAGCTGCGTCCCGAACCCTGGTTCTACGTGGCCGAGTCCGACGTCTTCCCGGAGGAGTTTCCGAAATTCATCCGCATCCCTCCCGACGTGCGCGACGAGTTCATGGAGAGACACGGAGAGATCTTCACGGCCGGGTGGTGGAGGAAGATGCAGGAGAGCTCCAGTGCCGGCGAGATCTCGGACTTTCACCCCTACCCTGCCTCCCGGCGCCTGACCCGGGCTTGACCGGGCCAGCCCACCGGGTCGGGCGCCGACTTTTCCGAGCGCCCCCCCGTCTCCGGCTCAGGTCTCCTGGAACTGCTCCTCTTCGGTCGAGCCCTGCATCGCCGTGGTCGCGCTGCGGCCGCCGCTGATCAGCTGCGTGACCTGGTCGAACCATCCGGCCCCGACGAACGACTGGTGCTTCACCGCGCGGTAGCCGTGATCGCGCTCGAGCTCGAATTCGCGTTCCTGAAGCTCGGAGTACGCGGTCATGTCGCGCTCGCAGTAGCCCTTCGCGAGCTCGAACATGTGTGCGTTCACCGAGTGAAAGCCGGCCAGCGTGACGAATTGATAGAGGTAGCCCATCTCTCCGAGCTCCCGCTGGAACTTCGCGATCGTGTTTCCGTCGAGGTGCGCCGCCCAGTTGAACGAGGGCGAGCAGTTGTAAGCGAGCAGCTTCCGGGGATGCTCGGCGTGGATCGCCTCCGCGAATCGCTTCGCTTCGTCGAGGTCGGGGTGCGCCGTCTCACACCACACGATGTCGGCCCACGGGGCGTAGGCGAGGCCGCGAGCGATCGCCTGGTCGAGCCCTGCCCGCACCCGGAAGAACCCCTCTGGGGTGCGCTCTCCCGTCACGAACTCGTGGTCGCGCTCGTCCACGTTGTTCGCGAGCAGCCCGGCGGCGTTCGCGTCCGTCCGCGCCACCAGAAGCGTCGGCACGCCGGCGACGTCGGCCGCGAGCCGCGCCGCGATCAGCTTGTGGATCGCCTCTCCGGTCGGCGCGAGCACCTTTCCGCCCATGTGACCGCACTTCTTGAACGAGGAGAGCTGGTCCTCGAAATGGACCCCCGCTGCGCCGGCCTCGATCATCGCGCGCATCAGTTCGAACGCGTTGAGCACGCCCCCGAACCCGGCTTCCGCATCGGCCACGATCGGGGCGAACCAGTCCCGCGACGGCTTGCCGCCATTCAGGTGGTCCACCTGGTCGGCGCGCCGAAGCGCAGCGTTGATCCGGGCTACCAGTCTCGGAACCGAGTCGGCCGGATACAGGCTCTGGTCGGGGTAGGTCTGTCCGGAGGTGTTCATGTCCCCCGCCACCTGCCAGCCGCTGACGTAGATCGACTTCAGCCCCGCCTGCACCATCTGCACGGCCTGCGCGCCGGTGAGCGCCCCGAGCGCTCGCACGCACTCGCCGGAGCGGAGGAGTTCCCACAGGGTCTCCGCGCCGCGCCGTGCCAGCGTGTTCTCGGGCACGACCGATCCGCGCAGCTTCACGACTTCCGCTGCGTCATACCCCCGCTCGATGCCCGCCCAGCGCGGATCCTCACGCCAGCTGCGCTCCAGGTCGGCGACCGCCTCCGGTCCCGTAACCGCCGCCATGTCCCGTGCGCCCAGTTCCGATCCGTTGCCCTTGCTCATCTCAGCTCCTCGTATCCGCGCAGCGTCATGAAGTCCGCGAGTTTCCCGCGTACCACCATCTCTTCGATCATTTCCTTCGCCTGTCGGTAACGACCCGATTCGAAATGTTCGTCGCCCAGGAACGCACGCAGTCGCTCCAGTTCTTCATCGAACCGGGCCGACATCGAATCACGGTCGAGCGTCGCACCACCCGCCAGCTGCACTCCGTACCGGAGCCACTGCCAGAGCTGAGACCTCGAGATCTCCGCCGTGGCCGCGTCTTCCATCAGGTGGTAGATCGGCACGCAGCCGTTGCCGTCCAGCCAGGCCGCCATGTACTGGATGCCGACGTCGATGTTGTGTCTGACTCCGCGCTCCGTGACCTCGCCGCCCGGCACCTTCAGCAGGTCGGTGGCCGTCACATCGACATCTTCGCGCAGCCGCTCGATCTGGTTCGGACCGGGCAT
>JAMJQL010000095.1 GCA_023554245.1 Gemmatimonadota bacterium | reverse complement strand
TTGGTCCAGGTCGCGTTCGCCGCATCCACCGTGCTCCCGACCGGGGGAAGCTTCCCGTCGCCGCCCGGGCGCCGGTCTCCGGACCAGGCCACGTCGTATACCTTCTCGTAGGTGTTGCCGCTGCCGTCCATCCATCCCTTGACGATCTGGATGCGGTCGAGGTTCGCACCGATCGGGTCGCGCAGCGCATACACCATGAAGGTCGGCGCGCGACCACGGCCCTGCGCACCCGTCAGATCTCCGCCCATCGGAACGCCCTTCGAATAGCCGGCGAAGGCGGGCGCCCGGCTGTTCACGTCCTGCTCGTTGAACTCGAAACCGCCGAAGAACCGGACCATCATCCGGCTGCCCGTCGTCGCGTACACTTCCTTGCGCTCGAAGGCGTCGAAGATCGCCTCCCGGGTATTCTCTGTCGCGTACACGGCCGCGAGGCCGGAGGCGGCAAGCTGCCAGCCGTCGATCTTGCCCGCTTCCGTATCAAACATCGGGTGTTCCATCCGCTGCGGATTCGGTTCGTACCCGGTGTGCTTGCCGAAGAAGTTGTCCTCCTGAGCGGTCGCGAGAGAGGTATGGCTGTCGGTCGAGCCGATCTGGCCGAACTTGTAGGGATTCGTGCCGAGCCGCCGCTCGAGCTGCAGACCCCGCTTGAGGGCTTCCCGGGCGTACTCGCCGGCCAGCATCTCGTCCGTCTTCGCCTCGGACACGTCGAGGTTTCCGACATCCCAGGTCTCGTAGTCGGCGAATTCGTCATCCGGTGAGAGATACGGGTGCGTTTCCCCGTCCCCCTTGATCTGCGTCGTCTCGTAGGCCGGCTCCCACTTCGCGCGCGTCTCCACGTATTCCCGGTCCAGCGTCCGTCCATCGAACTGCGCGTCGAGCGGAAACATGATGCCGTTGGCGAGATTGCCGTTGTGCGCAATCGCGAGGACGTCACCACCCGTCCGGCTCTCGTAGTCATCCATCCAGCGCCACAGGTCGCGCGGATTCGGGCTCCCATCAGGCGGATAGGTGGTATAGGCGACCGTCTGCGACGCTTTCGCCCCGCCGTCCCGGTACATCACGACCCGGTGCATGTTGTTGCCCCGAATCAACGAGGTCCACTCGAAGCCGATGAATGCGGTGAACTTACCCGGATCGTTGAACTCCTCGGCGGTGTCGATCACCTTCTGCCACATGTTCTTGTAAAGCGGATTGTCCGGCCGGTACATCATCGCCTCGGGAAACTCTCCCTGCGAGAACATGCCGATGATCTCGAGTGCCACGTTGACCCCGTCTCCTGCATTGATCCGGTCGTACCAGTCCTTGCCGGTCGGGTCTGCCAGTAGCGCAGGATCCCCGGCGAGCAGGTCCGGGAAGAACCCCATGTTGTCGGAATGGTCCGCCACCACCAGCCAGTCGAGCGGACGGGACAGCTTCACCGGAACCCCTGTCGAGGCGACGACTTCCTCACCACGCGCGAAGCGGTACGCCTGGTCGATGTCGAGACGGTTGCCAAACGCGCCGGCGTCCATCGAGTTGGCGGTGTGGAGGTGCGTGTCCCCCCAGAGCGGGAACGTGGGGAAACCGCGCTGCGCGTAGGGAGAGTACGCCTTGCCGGTGTACTGGCCAGCCAGGGCCTCGCGGGCTTCCGGCCCTGCCGGGACCTGCGCGAATGCGGTCAGGGGCGCGATGAGGAAGAGCAGGAACTGGCCGGCCAGGAGCTTGCGCATTGGTGTCCTCGCATTGGATGTACTGGTCAGCGCGTGCTGGCAGGCCGACCGCACGGACGTAAAGGGGCGGTGTGAATATGCGGGATGCCGCGCTCGATGTCCAAACGTGGATGGGGATCGAGCCCGCGTGTGCGGCCCCGCCCTGCGGCTCAGAAGCTCCCCGCCCCGACCTCCAGCACGTAGGTCAGCCGATCGATATCGAAGAAGCCGTAGTTCTTGATCCCTGCGCGGAACCCCCAGAAATCTGTAAGGAAGGAGAGGAATTTCAGCGGCGAGCTCCCGATCTGGGCCCGGAACTTGAGCCCGGTCTCCAGGACGAAGTCGGTCCGGTCCTCGACAGTCCCATCATCGGACACGAAGTTCTCCTGCCATTCCGCACCCGCCGAGAAGTAGGGGTCGACCCAGCGGGAGGCCGAGCTCGTGTAGAGGAGCTGCCAGCCGAAGCTGTCGGTGTCTCCCCAGGTCAGGTACATCCGATGCAGGATGTAGCCGCCGCTCATCCCGACGTGCAGGTTCTTCACGATGAAGAACGGAAACATCCAGGAAAACCCGACATCGCCATCCGCGTACAGGGCAATCGACAGGGATCGTTTTAGCGCGCCCGAGCTTACCCAGTCCTCGACCTGATTCCAGGTCTGGAGCTCGTGAATCTCAGGCCAGCCCTCGACCTCCTTATCGGCGACGAACGGGTAGAGCGGGTGTGGATCTTCCTCGATCGAGGCCTGCTCCTCGTCCCAGGCCTTCACGGCGCTGGCGGGCGGAAGCGGCCTCAGTTCGTACACGGCCGTCTCGCCCTCGTAATGGGATTGGCGCTCGAGGCCCTCGGGCAACAGCGGGCTATCGTCGGGAAGTGGCGGAAACACGCGGTCCTCAGGATTCCGGACTTTCGTCATCCAGGCATCATAGCCGCCCGAGAACAGCCCCCCCGAACGGATGATGTCGCGCACTCCCCAGGCGTCGTTGACCCGCACGTTCACATCGTAGCTCGGGGTGAAATAGCCGTCGGAGTTCTTGTCGGTCGCGAGCGCGTGCTTCCCCTCCTCGACGAACAGGTACATCGGGAACTTCGTTTCCTCGTCCACCTCGAGAACATTCCAGAACCACTCGATTCCGTGCGCCTTTCCGCTCACCCGCGTAACCAGAATCACGTAGTGGCGCTCCCTGCAGCGCCCCCCATAGCCCGCCTCCTGCAGTGACGGACCATCGCTTCGGGCGATCGCGATCTTGAACTCCACCGGCTCGATGTCGTGCTTGTGCGCGCCGAGACCCGCCTCGTCGGAATAGTAGGCGTAGAAGTCGAGCCGAAGCAGACCGCCACCCGACAGGTCGATGATCGATTTGCCCGGGTCCTCCGTGTCGCGCGTCCAGACGGTTCCGAGCGAAGCTCCACCAGTCTGGATTTCCTTCAACTGGTAGTAAACGACCGGACCGTCCGCCGTCTCGAGCGGCAGGACTTCCGGCACCGGTACATCCGCGCCGCTCTTCCCCTCGAGCTCAGGCTCGTCCGGGGAGTGCCAGAACACCGGCGCGGCGTAGGCTGCGAGGCGTTCGATCGGCATCCGGCTCTCCGTGCCCCACCAGATGGCACCGGGCAGGTCCGAGAAGTCGCAGCGGAGGTTCTCGACCGATGTCTGCGCTCGAACCGGCGCAGCGGTGACGAGCGCGACCGTAGCGGCCAGGATCGAGACTGAGCTGGTTCGTTTCACTCTGCTGCCTCCCGGAGGGCTTCCAGCGACCGATTGTGAATCGCCGCCGAGTCGATGCTGATCTCGTACTCGGCGCTCAAGGTCTCCACCAGCAACTCGTTCGCTCGCTCGCGGCGCACACGCGAGTAGTCGGCCGAGACCCGTTCTCGGACCTCCTCGAACTCCGGAGGTCGCGCTTCGACTCTTTCCGTCACCTCCACCAGGTGCGTCCCGTAGCCGGAGCCGATCGGACCGTGCCAGCCCCGTTCGAGCCCTACGATCGCCTCGGCGAACCGGCTTCCGAACTCCCGCGCGATTTCCTCCGGCGTGCGCATGCGGTATGCGCTGGCCAGCATGAACCGGTCACCGAGCGCAGCCACCTCCACCTCGTCCGGTTCCGTGGTGCGGAGCTCCGCGAGCAGCGCCCGCGCGTCGGCCTCTGCCTGCTCGTACCCGCGCTGATCGAGGTTGAAGTAGACGTGCCGAAAGCTGATCTGCGGCGGCACCAGATAGGTGTCCCGGTTCTCTGCGAAGTACGTACGGACTTCTGTTTCCGGGGGATCGGTAATCGTGGCCAGGTCCTGCGACAGGAGCTCCATCTTCTGCACCATGCGGCGGCGGACCACGACGTCGTTCCGATCGAGGCCCATCGACTGCGCGGTGCGGTAGAGGATCTCCTCGCGCACGCGGGAATCCACGAGCCCGCGCAGCTCCTCCTCGGTGGGCGGACGCTGCCACTGGCGCTCCCAGTTCGCCGCGAGCAGCTCGATCTCCTGGGCGTCCATTTCGATCCGATTCGCGTCGTCGTCCGCCAACCTGCCCGAGAGCGCCGACCAGGCCAGGGCCAGTATCGCGCCGACGAGCAGGAACTGGACGAACGGTTCGCGCAGCCACTTCATTGAATTCTCTCCAGCTCCAAGACCTCTATGCCGTCGATCTTCCACACACCATTGACCGGCACGACGCCGACCGTCGCCTCGTAGCGGTTCTGCCGGAAGTGGCGGTGCCCGAAGTGCGTGACCATCCCCCCGACGTGCCAGACGGCGTCCGCCCGGAAACCGTCGCCATGCGTTTCCACCGCGCCCACCTCGAGCACCTCGACGGCCTCGACTCTCGCCTGGGCGCCGCCCCGTTCCTCGATCTCGAGCGAACGTCGCTGCTCGAGGTAGACATCCGTGAGCGTCTCACCCGTAACGCTGACGGCGAGGCGGTCGTAGATCGCCGATTCATCACGGTACTCCAGCGCCCGGTAGATATTGGGCAGGAGCCCGGAAAGCACCCGGCGCGCCTGCCGCTCCGAGGGCACGCGGGTCGACGAGCCCGGCACGGCGATCGCGGTCTGGGCCAGCGGGCCGACCAGCAGCCCGAGGACGAGCAGGACCCGGGCGCCGGCGAACGACAGAGTGCGTCTCCGGTCGAGCAGAGCGGCCCCCAGCAGCCCGATTGCCACCACGAACAGCGGAAGCGAAAGCCAGGGAACGGGGACTCGAAACGGTTCCACCTCGATCGCAGCGACCGTGGGAATCGGGTCCTCGGAAAGTCGATTCTCCCAGGTCAGCGTCGGACTCTCCTCCGTCAGAATCTCGAACCCGTTGGTTTCGGGATCGATCAGTGTCGCCGGGACCTCGTTCACGACCTCCGGAAACGGCTGCCACGCGAGCTGCACGCGCTCCGGAACGCCCTCCGTCGGGTAGGCGACCACGACTCCGATCGTTGCCTCGGAGATCGGTTCCGGGACCGGATTCACCCGCGGCAGGACCCCGGTGGGGCTCACCGTCATGAAGTCGGCCCGGCGTGCCAGCGGCGGGATCGCCTCACCGTCGGCGGTCAGCCCCGTGCGCGCCAGCACGTACTCCGTCACGGCTTCCCGGATGGCCGGCTGCTCGGCGGGCTCCAGCGTCCTCTCCGCACCCAGCCCGAAGGAGTCTGCCAGCGGACCGAGGCGGATCATAACCTCGTGCCGGAGCTCGAAGGGCTCGATCGCGAGGAAGCTCTGCAACGGCGCGTCGGGTGCAGCCGGTGAGATCCGCTGCGACCCGGTCGGTCCCGCGGTCGTTCCCGCTGGACTCGCATCGAGCGCCGTGCTCACCGGAGAAGCGGCGTCCGCCCCGGTCGGGTCACCGCCGAACGCCAGACCGATCGCGAGCGCCATCGCGAGCGCACCCCCGGCCCAGGCAACTCCGCGGCGCCGTCGCTCGGATGCGCCTGCCCCGGCCAGCAGGCGTCCGAGGCCGAGCAGGACTCCGATTCCGACCAGGTGCGCCATATCGATCCCGAGTGCAGCGACGATCGAGACTCCGATCCCCGCCGAGTCGCCTCCGAGCCCGGAGGTCACCAGGCCCGCTACCGCCAGCCCGTGCGCGAGCCCTGCCGCGGCGGCGACCGACAGGAGCCCGCGCCGCTCCTCGGCGGGGCGCAGAGCCTCCCGAGCCAGGAGCGCAGCCGCGACGGCGAAGAGAATCTCGGCCGGGACGCCCGGCATGGTCGGAACCGGCCCCGCCGCGAAGGCCGCCCCCACCAGCTGTCCACCGGTGAACGCCGTGACGAGGGCCGGTGCCGTCGCCGCGCCGAGCGCAGCGGCCACGGCCACGAACAGCCAGTGCACCGGTGAGCGGACCGCGTGGCTGACACCTGTCCGGGCCGCGTCGGCCGCCACACCAACCGGATCCGGCGCGGCCGTGCCCTCCGGGAGCTCCCATGCCGGGTCCCCGGGGCTGATCACCCGCGCGAAGCTGTCGCCCGACAACAGCTCGACCCGGGCTACCGTGGTCAGGGCCGTATTTCCGAACGGGTAGTCGATCCCTACCGCACGGCCGGTGATCGGGGCCCCGCAGCTCCAGGTCTGCTCGAACACCCAGGCCCCGGGCTGCGAGGTAACCGTGCGCTCGCCGATCGGCGCGCAGCCTTCAGGCAACCTCGGCGCGGGTACGGCCCGGGCGGGCAGCACCGTGGGTACGCGCCAGGTCACCCGATAGCGGTCGGGCTCCACCTCGACGATCCGCATGTGCGCGGGAGGGCCGACATCGGCCCTCGTGAATACCGGGGTGATGAGCGTGAGGAGCGCCGCGAGCGCGGCGCTCCACGGAAGAGCTCGCTCAGGCCGAATCGTCGTCCCCCGTCTCGATGTCGACCTTCGTTCCCTCTGTCTCGGCGCGTGCCTTCTCGACCGCGCCCTCCAGTCGCTCCTTCAGGCTTCCGCCCAGCGCGCCGAGATGTCCCTTCAGCTCCTCGATCTGCACCCCGAGCTTCTCGCCGAGGTCCTCGAGCGCCTCTGCCGCGGCCTCGGTCTTGCCCGGCTTCATGAACGGATACCGGTAGTCGAGGGCCGGTACGAAAGTCTCCTTCACCGAGCGCGGCGAGATCCAGCGGATCAGGTTGAGGTAGGAGCCCGCCTTGTCGTTGGTCCCGCTCGCCCGGGCGCCGCCGAACGGCTGCTGCCCGACCACCGCGCCCGTCGGCTTGTCGTTGATGTAGAAGTTGCCGGCGGCGTGGCGGAGTGCGGCCATCGCCTGCCGCGCCGCGCCGCGGTCCTGGGAGATCACGGCTCCCGTGAGCGCGTATGGCGAGGTCCCGTCCACCACCTTCAGGGTCTCTTCCCACTTCGCGTCATCGTACACGTGCACGGTGAGCACCGGCCCGAAGATCTCCTCGCACATGGTCAGGTACTTCGGATCCTTCGCCAGGATGACGGTGGGCTCGATGAAGTAGCCCTTCTCGTCGGAGCACTCGCCGCCGAACAGGATCTCGGCATCGGAACTGCCCTTCGCGTCATCGATGTAGCCCTTGATGTCGGCGTAAGCCGAGCCGTCGATCACGGCGCAGAAAAAATTCTCGAAGTCACGCGGATCGCCCATCTTCACCGTGGCGAGCTCGGCGCCGAGCTTCTCCTGCACTTCCGGCCACAGCGACTGCGGTACGTAGGCGCGCGAGGCCGCGCTGCACTTCTGGCCCTGGTACTCGAATGCGCCCCGGATCATCGCGGTCACCAGGGCATCCACGTCGGCCGACTCGTGTGCGACGATGAAGTCCTTCCCGCCCGTCTCGCCCACGATTCGCGGATAGGAACGGTAGTTCTCCAGGTTATCCGCCACCTGCTTCCACAGGCTCTGGAACACGCCGGTCGAGCCGGTGAAGTGAATCCCCGCGAGGTGCGGGCTCTTGATCAGGTGCTCGGTGATCTGCGACGAATTCCCGGGCAGGAAATTGATCACCCCGGCGGGAAGCCCGGCTTCCTGTAGCAGCCGCATCAGGAAATAGGAGCTGTACAGTGAGGTCCGCGCCGGCTTCCAGATCGCCACGTTCCCCATCAGCGCCGGGGCCGTCGGAAGGTTGGCGCCGATCGAGGTGAAGTTGAACGGCGAGATCGCGTATATGAAGCCCTCGAGCGGCCGGTAGTCCATGTAATTCCACATGCCCGGCGAACTGATCGGCTGCTGCGAATACAGCTCACGGGCGTAGTGAACGTTAAACCGCCAGAAGTCGATGATCTCGCAGGCCGCATCGATTTCGGCCTGGTGCACCGTCTTCGACTGCCCGAGCATCGTCGATGCGTTGAGGGTAGCCCGCCACGGACCGGCCAGCAGATCGGCCGCCTTGAGCAGAACGGCGGCGCGGTCCTGCCAGGGCCAGTTCGACCACTCGTGCCACGCTTCGTGACCCGTGTCGATCGCCGCCTGGATGTGCTCGGGCTTGGCCTTGTGATAGCGGGCCAGCACGTGCCCGTGGTCGTGAGGCATGACCACGTCGGCCGTATCGCCCGTGAGGACGTCCTCGCCACCGACGATCACGGGGATGTCGATCACTTCCGAGGCCATCATCTCCAGGGTGTTCTTCAGCTCGGCCCGTTCCGGCGACCCGGCTTCGTAAGGCAGTACGGGCTCGTTGATCGGAAGCGGCGGGCTGAGATCGCCCTCGACGGTGATTCCGTGGGGATCGGGATGCATGGTTCTGAACTCCGTGTCTGGCGGGTATCTGACGGCGGAGCCCCGGCATTCGGCGAAAGCGGTATGGCCGAGTCCGCCTCGCTGAAACCGGTCCGCGCTCCGCAGGGTTTCCCATAGCCGCGGGCACCGTAAGTTCCGACGCAACGGGTCCGCGCACTGAGTCGGTAATGGTACTGGATGAATGACCCGGAGGCCACCATGAAAAACATATCGACGCCCGTCACCACGGCGTCGCCCGAAGCGACCGTGAATCACCGAAGCGAGTGGGAGCGTGGAATACCCTGGGACCGGTACCTCGTGCGGGAAGTTCGCGAGAACGCCGGGCTGTGGAGCGGTGTGTGGCGGAGAGCCCGGAGTCCGGAGGAGCAGCTGAAGCGACTGGAGCGTATCGGAGGTGCATGGCGGCTACTGGTCCTCTCCGAGGACTGGTGCGGCGATGCCTCGAACACGGTTCCCGTGCTGGCGCGATTCGCGGCCGACGCACCCGAGATCGAGCTCCGCATCCTGAAGCGGGACGAGAATCCGGAGCTGATGGATCAGTACCTGACGAACGGAAGCCGCTCGATTCCGCTCGCCATCCTGCTCGACGAGGAGGGCTGCGCGGTCGGTCGCTGGGGACCACGGCCTGCGGAGTTGCAGGCATTCGTCATACACGAGAAGCGGGTCGGCGTGCGTTCCGCCGGAGAGACCTACAAGGACACCCGTCGGTGGTATGCGAGGGATCGAGGCGTCACCACGATCCGGGAGGTGGTGGACACGATCGAGAAGGCTTCGGAGTCACCGAGGCGAGGTACCGGCCAGTGAAACACGTC
>JAMJQL010000094.1 GCA_023554245.1 Gemmatimonadota bacterium | reverse complement strand
TGGAGCCCCCTTCGCGAGGCGAACCGGGGATCTCCTCCGGCCAGTGCTTCGCCGCCGAGATCAGCGGGTTGAGAACCACGTAGCCGAGGCCGCAGATCGATGTCTCCACGAGGAGCGCTTCGAGCGCTTCGACCGTCTGCCAATCGAGCGGCGTGCCGTCTTCCAGCGCCTGCTCGAGCAGCTGCACCGCCTTCTGCGAACCGTCGCGGCAGGGCACGCACTTTCCGCACGATTCGTTACGGAAGAACCGCACCACGTTCGCCGCCAGCGGCAGCATCGGCGTGCCGTCTGCGACGACCACGAGCGCGCCCGAGCCGAGCATGCTCCCGGCTTCATCCAGGGCCTGGAAGTCCATCGGGGTACCGGCGAATCGGGCCGGCAGGAAGTGCGACGAGGCACCGCCCGGCGCGAACGCCTTCAGCTCGCGGCCCTCGCTGACCCCGCCGGCCAGCTCGATCAGCTCGGAAACGGGCGTTCCCATCGGGATCTCGTAGACGCCCGGGTGCTCGACGTGGCCCGAGACCGCGATCGCCTTGAGACCGACGCAGCCGTTCACGCCCTGGTCCTTCCACCATTCGGCTCCGCGCGCGGTGATGCAGACCGTCCAGGCGAAGGTCTCGACGTTGTTGATCAGGGTCGGCTGTCCGAACAGACCCTTCTGGCCCGGGAACGGAGGCTTGTTGCGAGGCTCGCCGCGCCGGTCCTCGAGCGCCTCGAGAAGTGCCGTTTCCTCGCCGAGGATGTATCCGCCGGGCGAGACGAAGATCTCGATGTCGAAATCGAATCCCGAGCCCTGAATGTCCTCTCCCAGCCAGCCCGCGTCCCGGGCGTATGCGAGCTCGAGCTCGAGTGCCTCACGCGCGGCTCCGTACTCGTGCCGCAGGTAGATCACGCCTTTCGATGCACCGACCGTGAATCCGCCGAGCAGCATCCCCTCCACCACCAGGTAGGGCAGCTGCTCCATGACCACCCGGTCCTTGAACGTGCCGGGTTCGCTTTCATCGGCGTTGCACACGACGTACTTCGGCGTCGGCGTCTCCCCGCGCACGATCTTCCACTTCAGCCCGGTGGGAAAGCCGGCGCCGCCCATGCCGCGCAGTCCGCTCTCCTCGAGACCCGCGATGACCCGCTGCAGTGCCGCGTCCCGATCGTCGCTCTCCATCACCCTGCGGAAGGTGGAGTAGGCGGCCTCGCGATCGCCGGCGTAGGGGTCCGCCCGCCAGGATCGATCGGGAGCGCGCCGAGCCGGTGGGCCTCCATTCTTCAGCGTCGTGGCCAGCGCGACCGGGTCGGAGACGCGAGCGGGCTGACCGTTCACGTGCACGGCAGGCGCCAGCTCGCAGCAGCCGAGGCAGGAGCTCGCGGTGACGGAGACCGATTTGTCGGAAGATTCGAGCGCGTCGCGGATTCGCTCTGCCAGCCCGTCGGCTCCCGACAGGTGGCAGCTCATGTCGCGGCAGACGTGAATCTCGGTCGGCGCGGGCGGGTCCATTCGAAAATGCGGGTAGAAGGAGATGACCTCCTGCAGCCGGTACAGCGGCTCGCCCACTCGTCGGGCCAGCTGGCGCAGCGACTCGTCGTCGAGGTGACCTCGCTCCGCCTGCAGTGCCTCGAGCTCGTGAATCAGCGACATCTACGCGCACTCCCGTGAAGTGGACAGGCCCCAATGATAGAGAAGCGGGTGATGAGCGCCAAGCGGCTCGGGGACTGGTACTCCGGAAGACTCCGCAGTGCGATCTTCCCGGGTGCACGAAACCGTTTCGCGACACCCCGTGTCCGAGAGGGTGAGAGGCGAGACGGCACCCGAACCCGGAAGCCATTGGACGAACGAACGCTGGTGCAGCGCGTGAAGGACGGCGACCCCTCGGCCGAGCGGGAGCTGTACGACGCGCACGTGGACAGAGTCTACGGGCTCGCCTTCCGGATGACCGGCGACGAGACGCTCGCCCGCGACCTGACACAGGACGCCTTCGTGCGGGCCTTCGACCGGATCGACGGCTTCCGGGGCGACGCCGCTCTCTCCACCTGGCTGCACTCGGTGACCACCTCGGTGGTGCTGAACGGGCTTCGGAAGGTCAGGCGGATTCGGGAGCGCGAGGCAGACCTGGACGACGCGAGAGGAGCCGCGAGCGTGGAGAGGCGATCGGAGCCGGACCTGAGGGACCGACTGCACACCGCGATCTCGGGACTGCCGGACGGATATAGAAAGGTCTTTCTGATGCACGACGTGGAAGGATACACACACCAGGAGATCGCCCGGGCATTGGGCGTGGCGGAGGGCACTTCGAAGGCCCAGCTGTCACGGGCACGGGCGAAGCTGCGGGTGGAACTGGCGGACTATGCCGAGGAGTGGGTGGCATGAACGACGAACGCGATGGGACCCGGGACGAGCCCGAGGTGGAGGAGGCGTTCGTGAAGGCGCTCGGCGAGGCGACACGGAGACTGTACAACCCTCCACCCGAGACGCCGAGCGAGGAGATGTGGCAGGAAATTCGGTCCGTGCGGGACGACCGGGGCGAGGATGTGACGGCTATCGAAACCGCGCCGTCGCGCAGGGCCATGCCGCGGCCGAGGCCCTGGTGGATCGGCATCGCCGCGGCGCTGGTGATCGCGTTCGGGCTCGGGCGGATTTCCGACGCGCCATTCGGCCCGCAGGCCGGGGACGGACCGGCCGTAGCCGACGCGGGGGCCGAAGGAAGCACTTCGCCTCGTGCGGCCGATGCCCCGCTCAACGACGCCGAGATGCTGCCCTATCGCTACGCGACGACCGAGCTGCTCGACCGGAGCGAGACGTTGCTGACCATGGTCCGGGAGGGTGGGGAGGCCGAGGAGTCGGTGGACGAGGTGCGGGAATGGGCCCGGCCTCTGCTGACCCGGACGCGGCTTCTGCTCGGGTCGCCCGCCGCGGAAGACCCGGAGCTGAGGGCGCTGCTGGACGACCTGGAGATCGTGCTCGTGCAGATCAGCCAGCTGCAGGGCGCCGACTCGGAAGAGCGTGAGTGGATCGACGAAGGACTGGATGAGAGCCGGCTGCTGTTCCGGCTGCGCGCGGCGTCTGCCGCGGGCGGTCCGAACACGGTGCGGATGTAGATGATGAGGGGATAGAGGAGGGAAGAGATGAAGACCGCAACCGATATTCGGGCCGGCCTGCTGCAGGTGGTTCTGACGATCCTGGGAATGGTGGCCGTGGGACTGATCGCGACGGGGCTGCTGCTCGGCGTGACCACGGCCGCGGATGCGCAGACGGTCGCACTCGCCGCTCCGGCGCCGCAGCCGGCAGCAGTCGCTGCACTGGCGCCGGTTCCGAATGCCGCCCCGGCGCCGCAGCCGGCAGACACGATCTACAAGTCGGCGAGACGCGCCCTGAACCAGGGCCAATACGAGCAGGCGGCGAAGCTATTCTACGAGGCGCGAACCGCCGAGCCGCAGTACGCGGCCGACGCACTCTACTACCAGGCACTCGCCTATACAAAGATGGGCGGCCGGTCGAGTTACCGGGAAGCGCTGAAGACTCTGCAGATGCAGTTCGAACAGTATCCGGACGCCGCGACGCACCAGGAAGCGGAATCGCTGGCGATCCGGGTGCAGGCCGAGCTGGCGCGCCTGGGTGACCCGCGAGCCGCCGAGGCCATGCAACGGGAAGCGGCACGCATGCAGGCCGAGATGGAGCGCGAGATTCAGCGGGAGGTGGAGCGGGCACAGCGGGATGCTGAACGGGCGCAGGCCGATCTCGGCCGGCAACAGGCGGAGATCGAACGGTCCCAGGCGCGGATGCACCAGGAGCAGGAAAAACAGATGCAGCGGGAGCAGCGAGCCGAGCTGGAACGCCAGCACGCACGACAGGAAGCCGCGCACCGCGAAGCGGAGATGAAGATGTACGCGCTGCAGGCGCTGATGGAATCGGACCCGGAAACGGCGATTCCGATCCTTGAGAACGTCCTGACGACGCGCACGGACGAGACGGCAGTGCTGCGCCAGCAGGCCGTGTTCCTGGCGGCGCGCCTGGACGACGACGTGCGGGCCAACGACCTGATGCTGGATGTGCTGGCGAACGACCCCGATCCCGAGGTGCGGATGCACGCGGCACACTGGCTGGCGCGCAGCGACGATCCGCGGGCGGCGAACGCGCTCCGTTCGGCCGCGCAGAGCGGCGATCCCGAGCTGCAGGAGGCCGCCGTCTACGCGATCGCACAGAAGCCCGGTCCCGAGTCTGCTGCGGCGCTCAGGGACATCGCCAGCCGTCCCGGGACCGACCCGGATATCCGGGCGATGGCGATCCACGGGCTGGCGCGTCACCCGTCTCCGGAGAGCACGCGATTCCTGATGGAGATGTTCGAGTCGCTCCCGCCCGAGGAGATCGAGGCGCGCGAGGCAGCGCTGTACGGGCTGGCCCAATCTCCCGGTGGCGTGAGCGGCGACTTCCTGTTCGGAATCGTGTCGGATCCCGACGAGGATCCGGAGATCCGGGAGATGGCTCTGTTTGCGGCCGCCCAGTCGGGCGGCATCAGCGCCGGGCAGTTCGGACAGCTCTACCGGGATGCGGACTCGCGGGAAGCGAAGGAACAGTTGATGTTCGCGCTCACCCGGAGCGAGGACCCCGAGGCCTTCGACGTGCTGCTCGAGATCGCGCGCACCGAGACGGATCCGGAGCTGAAGCAGAATGCGGTATTCTGGATCGGCCGCTCGGAGGACCCGAGGGCCAAGGAGCTGATGCTGGAGATCCTCGAGCAGTAGCCTCTCGAGGGACCTTCACCCTCTCGCAGCCGGGCGGCCGCCGGGGCTATCGTCCAGTTTCGACGAAAGACCGGTGGCCGCACGGCCCCACCACTGGAGAGGGATCTTGACCTATCGTGACCTGGACACTCGACTTCTGCGCGAGTTGCAGATGGACGCCCGTCGCTCGAATCGGCAGCTGGCAGACACCCTGGGTGTGGCGGCCAGCACCGTCGGCGCGCGATTGAGAGACCTCGAGGATCGAGGCGTGATCTGCGGCTACCGCGCGGTTCTCGATTACGGAAGACTGGGACTGGGACTCATCGCCGTGACCCGGATCAAGGCGCGTGGCGAGGCGTTGCCGAAGATCGTCAAAGCCCTGAGTGAGCACCCCAGCCTCACGCACGTCTACGAGATCACGGGCGAGTTCGACGTGATGGTGATCGGCCGGTTCGCGAACGAAACGGATATGAACCGGGAGATCAAGAGCATGCTCGGGCTTCCCGGCATCGAGGGCACGAACACGTCCGTAGTGCTCGACGCGCCGAAGGAATCGCTCGACGTCGAGCTCCGGGCGGAGTGAGTCTGCCTTCGCTCGAGCGCCTTGAGACCGAGGTCGTCGCCTGTCGCCGCTGTCCACGTCTCGTGGAGTGGCGGGAGGAGGTGGCCCGGACGAAGCGCGCCTCGTATTCCGACCAGACCTACTGGGGACGCCCCGTGCCCGGCTTCGGCGATCCCGACGCCTGGCTTCTGATCGTGGGCCTCGCACCCGGCGCCCACGGAGCCAACCGCACGGGCCGGATGTTCACGGGCGACCGTTCGGGCGACTGGCTGTACGGTTCGCTGCACGCCGCCGGGCTGGCCTCGCAGCCATCGTCAGAGGCGCGTGACGATGGCCTCACGATGAACGGGGTCTGGATCACCGCCGTCGTCCGCTGCGCTCCGCCCGGCAATCGCCCCTCGACCGCGGAGCGGGATGCCTGCCTGCCCTGGTTGGAGGCCGAGATCCCATTGCTCACCTCGGTTCGGGTCATCGTGACGCTGGGCGGCTTCGCATGGACGAACACGTTACGCCTACTCGCGTCGCTCGGCGGAGTTGTCGAGCGACCCCGACCGAAATTCGGCCACGGGGCGGAAACAGTTGTTGACGCAACTAGCAGCGACGTGATTTCCGGTTCGGAGCTCCGGCTGCTCGCATCCTACCATCCGAGCCAGCAAAACACCTTTACCGGACGACTTACCCGTGAGATGCTGGGCGAAACCTGGGATCGAGCGCGGGAGCTCGGTTTGGGCTAGCCCCCACCGAGCGCCTCGAGGGCCCGGAAGTAGACGCCGCCCGGAATGTCACCGAGCCGATTCCAGCGTGCGCCGGCGGTGAGTGCGTCGGGCTCGGCGCCGCGGGTGCGGGTCTGCGCGATCAGCTTCTCGACGGGGTCGGATGCCAGTGACGACACCGGCCTGCGGTGGTTCACGTGGGTCTGCCCGCGCGGGTCGGTAAACGCGGGTCGGCCGGGCTCCCACCACTCGACCGTCCAGCCCGCCTCGTGGACGAGCCGGTGATGGTGGTGGGAGAGCAGGATCAGGTTCTCGAGCTTC
>JAMJQL010000093.1 GCA_023554245.1 Gemmatimonadota bacterium | reverse complement strand
CCGGGAGGAGATCGAGCACAATCTCCGCACCTACGAGGAGCAGGTGTTCGGCATCCTCGATCCCGAGCTGACGGAAATCCGCCGCAACAGCGAGTGGCTGTCCCGCCTCGATCTCGAGGATGTTCTGCGACTGACGGCGGGCTACACGGTCGCCCGAATGCTCGAGCGGGATGATTTCGCGGACCGGTTCGCCGCGCAGAAGCCGATTACGCTGGTGGAATTCCTCTACCCGATGATGCAGGCCTACGACTCGATTGCCCTCGAAGCCGACGTCGAGCTCGGAGGCACCGACCAGAAGTTCAATCTCCTCCTCGGGCGAACCCTGCAGGAGCGAGTGGGTCAGGAACCGCAGGTCTGCATTCTTCTGCCCCTCCTGCGGGGGACCGACGGGACGCGCAAGATGTCGAAGTCCTACGATAATACGGTCGGCCTCACCGACGAGCCGGCCGACATGTTCGGGCGAACGATGTCGATTCCCGACGCGGCGTTGACTGAATGGATAGAACTCGTCTCCGGCGCGTCGCGGGCCGAACGTGCCGAGCGGATCGAGCAGGTCGGGACCGATCCGCTCTCGGCCAAGCGCTGGCTGGCCGGCCGGATCGTCGGTCGCTACCACGACGAGGCATCGGCCGAGCGAGCGCGCGATCAGTTCGACAGGCTGCACAGGACCGGAGGCCTGCCCGATGAGATCGAGACCGTGAATCTGGCGCCGCGGGAGGATGGCACGCTCTGGATCGCGCGAGCGCTCGTGGAATCAGGTCTGGCGGGCTCCACCTCCGAGGCCCGCCGCCTGATCGACCAGGGCGGGGTCAGGGTCGACGGCGAGCCGATCTCGGACCCGGGGTGTCACCTTCCCCGCGGGTCGTTCGTTGTTCAACGAGGAAAGCGGCGATTTGTCCGCGTTGAGATCGGCGATGATGGATCCGGGCCGACAGGGGACGGCCCGGCGCAGGATGCCGGTTGACAGGCAGACCCGCACTCGCGACTTTGTGTCCCGCTTCGGCTGGTGGCCGTAAACCGGCTTGCGAGCGGGAGTTCCGGGGTCGAGCGGTGCCGAAGCAGGCTATTGACACCGAATCGAGTGCCCGGTAAGCTTCGCGAGTGATCGATCGTTGACTGCCGATCGGTCATGATTGCACGGCGGAGGGGGAGCGCCAGACCATGCCCGTTTTCCCCCTTCCAGCGGCCTCGTACAGGCCCGCATGAATTGAGGCTGTGTCGTGCGTCCGCTGCGGCGCACTGGACATAAATGCTGTAATCAGCGTTGATTTCGTCCTTCGGAGTTCGTTGCCAGGCCCGACGAATCCGGGCCTACCGTATGTGAATTCCGTGTAGGATGATCGTGAGGCCCCGGTGTCGGGGCATCGCGTCCGGTTCCCCCGAACACGGGGAGGGCATTATCGACGGAATTTTCGTTCGTACCTCCGGAAGTCGTCCTTCGATTTCCACCATACGCCGTCTCTCGGTTTCTGTTGACCTGGCAGCCAGGTCGGAGCGCGGGCCCCTGCCCCATGTCGTGCTCCGGACATCTGGACCGGTGTCGACGATTCTCCGTACTGCCCGAGGAGGATTGATCCATGCTGCGTGATTTGTTGAGAGGGGCTCTCAGATCGGGCCTTACCGCAGCGGGACTCGCCATGTTCGTCGCGAGTCCGCTGTTCGCACAGACGACCGGTAAGGTCCAGGGCCGTGTGACCGATGCCGCAACCGGGGCTCCCGTCGCGGGCGCCCAGGTCCGGGTGGTCAATACGACCCTCGGTAATCTCACGAACGATCAGGGTTTCTACTTCATCAACGAGGTGCCGGCCGGCCTGCAGAACATCGAGGCCAGCTTCATCGGCTATCGCGCCGTCGTCGTTGAGGGAGAGCGAATCCTGGCCGGTCAGACTACAACCATCAACTTCGAGCTGGAGCAGACCGCCGTCGAGCTCGAGGCGATCACGGTGGAAGGGGAGCGGAACCCGCTGGTTCCGCGTGACCAGACCGCCACGAAAGCGATCGTCCAGGGTGAAGCGGTCGACCAGCTTCCGCTCGACAACGCTTCGAGCGTCGTGTCGTTCGCACCCGGCGTCGTCCAGACCAACGATGGTCGGTCGATCCGGGGCGGTCGTCCGAACGAGGAAGCGGTGCTGATCGACGGGGTGCTGACCCGCCAGTTCGGGACGGGCACGGCGAACAACGTCGATGTTCCGACGAACGCTCTGGAGCAGGTCGACGTCACGGTCGGTGCCTTCTCGGCCGAGTTCGGCGAAGCGCAGTCCGGTATCGTCAACTACGTCACGCGCACCGGTGGAACGCGCTGGACGGGGTCGCTCGAATACCAGACGGACCAGCTGACTCCGAACGACAGCTGGCGCCGGAACTTCAACCGGCTCGAGGCGACGCTCGGCGGCCCGCTGTTCGGTCCGCTCAGCTTCTTCCTCGCAGGGACGCTGCAGGGCGCCGATCGGTTCCTGACCGAGAACGCTCCGGAGCGTTACATCGTCAATGGCGTGGAGGCCTGTCCCTCAGGCTCGCAGTATTCCACGCTCTGCACCGCGGGCGAGGCGGCGGAGTTCCAGCTGAATCGCGGCTCGGCGGCCTCCGGTGCGAGTGACTCCCTGAGGCTCACGGCGCCCAACTTCACGCCGTGGGATAACGGGCGGACCGACCCGACCGGGAACAACCAGGTCGGACTGTTCACCGGAAACCTGAACCTGCAGCTGCCCCGCGGCTCGCGAATCAACTTCGCGTACACGCGGAACCGGACGCAGGGATACGGAAGGGACGGATCGCTGAACTTCAACGCGATCTACAACCCCGACGACATCAGCGGGAACCTGACCGTAGAGCAGATCTTCAGCCTCAGCTGGTTCCAGACGATCATCCAGAGCGCCGACCAGCAGCTGGCGCTCGATCTGAAAGCCAGCTACGGAACGGACCGCGACCAGTTCGGTCTGGTCGATTACGGCTGGTACCAGGACAATCGCGACCCGTTCATGGGCTTCTCGTTCAGCAACGTCGAGTACGCGCTGCAGAACTACTACGGCAGTGACAACCCGACGATCACAGGGTTCGACTGGTTCGACCCGTCCGAGGAGTTCATCCAGGCGTACCGAAGCAACGCGGTGCCGCGCGACAGCATGCTCGCGTTCCCGCAGCGGACGGACATCGACTTCGCGCAGGCGGTCGAGGGTCGTAGCGACAACCTCCGTTACAACCCCTACGGCTTCCGGACCTCCTTCCCGGTCACCGGCTTCGACAATGACGGCTGGCGGAAGACCGGAGAGGACAGGCTCGCGTTCCGAGGCGCGCTCGACTGGCAGATCGGACGGTTCAATCGGGTCAAGCTCGGTGGTGAGTACACCAGCGTCGACTTGCGGACCAACAACATCCCGCTTTACGAGGGGGTGCCGCTGCCCGAGAAGGCCACGCCGACGCGTGCAGGCGCGTTCCTGCAGGACCGCCTCGACATCGGGGACCTGGTCCTCGAGGGTGGTATCCGGTGGGACTACCTGGATCCGGATACGCAGTACCCCTGGACGCCGGCCTACGTGTTCAACGTGCCGGACAGCCTCAAGGCGGGCTTCGTCCGGTATGACGAGGCTGCCGGCGAGTACGTTTCTCTCGACGCCTGCGGACCGGCTTCCGCCGATCCGAGCGCGCCGTGCGTCAGCAACTTCGTGGACGGCGAGACCAAGTCCGAGTTCAGCCCGCGTCTCGGCGCGAGCTTCCCGGTGACGCCGACCTCCACCTTCCGCCTCAGCTACGGGCGGTTCGTGCAGACGCCGGCGTTCTATACGCAGGCTTCGTTTGCCGCAGGTGACGTGGGAACGTCCGCGGGGAATATCGGATTCCTGCAGGACACCAACACCGACCTGGCCAATACGAACACGAACGCGACCTTCGGGCGTGACGTCGACATGCCGTCCACCCGGATCTTCGAGTTCGGCTACCGGCAGCTGATCGGCACCGGTACGGTGATCGACCTGTCGGCCTTCAACAAGAAGCAGCGTTCGGCTCTGGCCTCGCGCAAGCTTCCGTTCGAGGATCCGAACCGTGAAGGGGCCACGATCTTCCTGAACGTGGTCACCAACAATGACTTCACCGAGACGAACGGGTTCGAGGTTCGCCTCGACCAGGCGATCAGCAACCTGTTCACCGGTAACTTCTCTTACACCTTCCTGGATGCTCGGGGCACCGGTTCCGACCCGTTCACGTATGAGAACCTGATTCTGCGTGCGACGACGAACCTCGAGACGCTGACCGGCGTGCCTTCGTTGCCGCCCGAGGCGCTTCTCACGCTCGAGCAGAGCCGGAGGCATAATCTGGCATTGACCACTTCGCTGAACTTCCCGCTGGACTGGCAGGACGGGACCGTTGCAGGGTCCATCTTCCAGGACTTCGGTCTGTTCACGATCCTCACCCTGCGCAGCGGGCTTCCATTCACGAAGCTCCGCAACTCGGGGAACGGGGAGATCGGGCCGCCCTCGGCGACCTTCGCCGGCGTGCCGGAGAGCTCGATCAGCGGTCTGGAGACTCCGTGGGTCTGGAATTTCGACCTCCGGGCGACGAAGGGCTTCCAGCTCGGCCAGAACTTCAATCTCCAGCTGTTCCTCGACTGGAGGAACCCGCTCAACCTGAAGTCGTCCACGCAGGTCTTCCTCGAGACGGCCAGCACGGTCAACGCGCAGCATCGGGACGAGTACCTGTCCAGCACGCTGCGAGACGATCGTCTCGACGGCGACAACATCGTCCGCGGATTCGACATCGTGGCCGAGTCGCCCGAGAACGACTTCAACAAGTACATGCTGCTCCGCGCGGAAGAGCGCTGGGGTAACGGCGACGGATTCTTCTCCGTCGAAGAGCAGAACCGGTCATTCGGAGAACTGTACGAGGACAACTTCGGACAGGACGTCCGATTCGAGACCTCCGACCAGATGTTCCGACTCGGCCTGCGATTCGCCTTCTTCTAGAAGGTCGAGACGCGAAAGGGTGCACTCGAGGGGAACGGTCCAGCTTCGGGCCGTTCCCCGTGACCCGAACGACCAGGAGTGGAAATGAAGCGCAACGTGTTTGCACCGCGGAGCCGAACCGCGCGACGGCTGCTGGCGAGCGGCGCCCTGATGGGGCTCCTGCTCGCGGTCGGCGCGGTCGCGATCGGCGACGTGTCCCCCGAAGCGAAGCGGAGTGGGGCGTCGAACGCCCGTGAGTCGCTCTCGCTCTTCGCAGAGCCGCTTCTGATCCTGCGGACCAACCAGATCGAATGCGGGATCGACAACCAGGGGAACGTCTGCTCGAACGTGTTCAACAGCCCCACCGCGGCCGGCGGAGCCTGGCCGGTGGGATCGCCGAACGCCTACATCTTCAACACCGGACTCCAGATCGCCGGAATCATGGGAACGGAGTCGGCAGACTGGGCCAACGACACGGTCGGGGCCTATTTCTTTGACGCTCGGGGCACGCAGCCGAGCGGAACCGGGCTCACCAACATATTCGATTCCCTCGATCCGGACGATGTCGCGAACTGGCCGGACGAAGCGATCATCGACGACCCGGACCTGTACAACGACGCGCTGATCGGACGAACCTCGATCTCGCAGCAGGACACCTGGGTGCAGTACTGGGACGGAAGCCCCACCCGGATCACGAACCGGCAGCACCCGATGGGGATCCAGGTCACCCAGCGGAGCCTTGCGTGGAATTATCCGTTCGGTAACGAGTCGATGCTGTA
>JAMJQL010000008.1 GCA_023554245.1 Gemmatimonadota bacterium | reverse complement strand
GACCAGATGTTGAGCCGGAAATTCAGCGAACTGTCGCCGAATCCCATGAACAGAGCGGTCGGAGTCGGGTACTTGAGCACCCTTGGATGCTCGGCCGCGACCTCGAGGAGCAGGTCGATCACCCGTTGCGGGTCCGTGCCGTACTTCACCCCGACCTCCACCTGGAACCGCCGCTTGCTGTCGGAGAGAGTCCAGTTGACCACCTCCGATTGAATCAGATTCGAATTCGGAACCACCACATCGGCGCCGTCGAAGGTCCGGATGGTGCTGGAACGGATTCCGATCCTGCGGACCTCTCCGAGCAGACCCAGCGAGGAGACCTCGACCTTGTCGCCCGCCTTGATCGGTTGCTCGAAGATCAGGATGAATCCGGACACGAAGTTGTTGACGATGTTCTGTAAGCCGAACCCGATTCCCACACCCAGGGCGCCGGCCAGCACCGCCAGCTGGCCTCCCCCGATCCCGGCCGACGCGGCCGCGAACAGGATCCCGGCAAGCAGGATCGCCCACTGCGCGAGCGTGGACCATGCATCGGCCTGCCCCGGCGGGATCGAGAGTCCCGCGAGTACGTCGTCACGAAGGACCGTCCGGACGATTCGGCCGAGCCAGGTCGCGAGCCAGAGAATCAGCAGAAACAGCAGCACGCCACCGATCGAGATATCAACGGCGCCGATCGAGAACTCGTGCGTCAGAATACCGCGGAGCTGCCCGACGAGCTCCTGATCGAGCCCGAAGAGCGCGAATGCGCTCCACAGCCAGACAAGGATGGCGAGGGCCCGAATCGCCCCGGATGCCAGGCGGACGATCCGGTCCCTGTTCTCCTGGAAAGCCTTCGACCGATTCAGGGTCGGTCCGGCGGCGAGCGCACGGGTGATGCCGACGAGCATCATCGCGGCGAGCGTGAGTACGATCGCGACATATCCTGCCGGTATCAGGCCCTGGATCAGAACATCGCTCAGGTCGACCCAGCCGGCGAGATTCAGCAGAACCGCGAGGACCGACAGGACGAGGCCGATTCTCAACGCGCCCACCAGCACGGCGTGCCAGCGGCCCTGGACCAGTGTGCCTTCACCGTCCCGCAGGCTCCTCAGGAGGAGAGCGGACCAGGTCGCGGCTGCGATCGCGAGGCATAAAAACGCCAGCCTCTCTGCCAGGCTCTCCGGCGGCAGCAGTACGGTCAATCGTGAGGCGAGGAAGAGGGCGAACAGCCCGTAGAGGGAAGACTTGCGCTCCTCGAGCACCAGCGGCGGAAGCAGCCGCGACACGGGAATCAGCGTGAGAATGAGGGCGACATCGAGGACGAGGAAAGACGGGTGCGGATAGACCCAGTTGGTGGCGAGGAGCGCCGTCAGCGCTGCGGCAGAGTATGGCCTCGACACGATGTGGCGGATCGCCGCAAGCTCCTCCGCCTCCGACCAGGTATCGCTCTTCCTGCTGAGCCAGAGGAATGACCCGAGGGCGAGCAGGAAGATCAGCAGGTGGAGCAGCACACGGGTCCGATCGGCGGGGAGCGAGTCCCGGAACGCGCGTGCGTCACCAGCCAGATAGGCCGCTACGTCGCCGAGTATGGGATGATCGTCGGAATTCAGGACTGCGGCGAGCCGCCAGATCGGTGGAGAATCCGGCACCAGGAGCATCCGCCGCTTCGTTGCCTGGGCCTCCCGAATGGCATCGAGCGCCGTATCGAGTCGCACACCCACGCCTGCAACGCTCTCCCCGATATCGAGGAATTCGAGCAGAAGCGAGTCGAGTCCGGCGGAGGTGGAGTCGACACGCGCGAGCATCCGGTCGATGCCCGTTTCGAAGGCCGAGGTGGACATCGTATCGGCTGAAATCGAGTCGCGCGTCAGTTCCCACTGTCGCTGAATCCGCGTCAATTCGAGCTGCTCGCGCTCGAGCGTCACGAGTCGTCGCTCCAGAGAGGACGTGCGAGCCTCCAGCCGGTCCTTCTGCCGTTCGAGGCTCTGGCGAAATCGGGAGAGGTCGGAGGCGCGCATGTCCGCGACGGAAAGATGGTCGAGATTGTCGAGGATCGCGCTCGTTCCCTGCAGTATCTCGGCCACCTCGGATCGCGTCCGTTCGAGGCCACGATACCTTTGAACGTCTCGTTGAATCTCTCGCAGGCGCTCTGTGTCGCTCTCCAGACGCCGTGGCGCCTGATCGAGCGGGATCGATTGAATCGTGCGCGATCGATCCGTAATTCCGGTCGTACTGTCCGCCTGCTGCTCGCCACCGATGAGCGGGATGTTCTGCGCCGACCCGGCAGCCGGCGAGGTGAGGAAGGCCCCTGCAATCAGGAGGAGGGGCCAGGTCTGCCGCAGCTTCTCGAAGGCGGTCACCGTCCTGCCTTCCGCTTCATCAGGGTCACGGTGCCCTCACGACTGCCCCGCGATGTGCTCACCAATCAGGATCCGGCTGATCTCTTCGCGTTGAATCTGGTTCGTTCCCTCGTAGATCTGGGTGATCTTCGCATCCCGCATGTACTTCTCGATCGGGTAGTCCTTCATGTAGCCTGATCCACCGAACACCTGGACGGCATCGGTCGTCACCCGCATCGCGATGTCCGAGGCGAAACATTTCGACATCGCCGAGTAGATGGTGGACCGCGCCTTGGGGTTCCCGTCGATGTGCCTCGCGGTCGCATAGATCAGGGCGCGTGCCGCCTCGACCTGCATGGCCATGTCCGCCAGCAGGAAGCGCAGCCCCTGGAACGAGGAGACCGGCGAGCCGAATTGCTTCCGGGAGATCGCCCAGTCCACCGCCAGGTCGAGTGCTCCCTGGGCGATGCCCAGCGCCTGCGCCCCGACACCCGGCCGGGAGGCATCGAAGGTCTTCATGGCGGTGATGAATCCCGTGCCTTCGCGACCGAGGAGGTTTTCCACCGGCACGCGGCAATCCTCGAATACGAGCTCGCGGGTCGAGGATGCCCGGATTCCCATCTTGTCTTCCTTCTTCCCGAATCCGAAGCCGGGGGTGTCCTTCTCGATAACGAGCGTGCTCGCACCCCGGGGCCCCTTCTCCGGATTGGTCATCACGACGACGGTGTAGATTTCGGCGTCGCCGCCGTTCGTGATCCACTGCTTGATGCCGTTGACCACGTAATGGTCGCCATCCCGGATCGCCGTAGTTCGTATGCCGGCGGCATCCGAGCCCGCCTGTGGCTCGGTGAGCGCGAACGCGGCCAGGCGCTCTCCGGCGGCGATCGACGGGAGGTATTTCTCCTTCTGCTCGTCGCTTCCCGCGATGATGATCGGAAGGGTGCCGAGCGCCGTACCTGCAAAGGCCAGCGAGATGCCTCCGCAGGCCTTCGACAGCTCTTCGGTGACGAGCACCATGTTCATGGTCCGGTCCCCGTCTCCGAGTCCTCCGTAGCGCTCTTCGATGAAGACTCCGAACAGCCCCGCCTCAGCCATCTTCTCGACGACCGGCCACGGAAACTCCCCGCTCCGATCGTAGTCCGCCGCCACCGGCCGGAGCACCTCGTCCGCGATCGTTCGCGAGAGCTCACGAATCATCTGGTGTTCATCGGTCAGGAAATAGTCGAGCACGTCGCTTCTCCATGATCGTATTCATCTCGACCGCTCAGCACGGACGAGGCGCGCGTGAATTCCGTCAGCCCATCAGGTCCAGAGCATCGGGTGCTGGACCCAGGTCTTCCCCTTCTCGAACAGCACTCGTACGAGTTGCTCCGGTACCATCTCCCGAAACGATGCTACATCCACGCGTCCGTCCAGAGTGCGCGGACCCGCAAGCCGATGCAGCGCTTCCACGAAGAGCTTGCCGTCAAGATTGACTTCGCGAAGCGTCACCCGCACCTCGGGTCCTTCGGCCACCGCTTCGAATTCACCCTCCGGGTGGAGACCCTCATACGTGTCGGCCAGTTCCTGGAGACTTGCGGCCGCCGAAGCCGGGTCTGCCGTGCCGAATACCACCTCTCCATTCAGGCGATGGTTCCACGGCTCGTGCCGCACCTCGTGACCATCGCTCCACGCCCTCTTCTGAGCCCCGGCGTACCCCGGTCGCGCCCACTGGATGTGCAGAGCCCCACCGGGCTCGACCCGGAGCCGAACCAGCCGCCCGGTCTCCTCGGTGTGCACGAACAGGTCGCCACCCTCGATCTCGGCCAGACTCTCGAATGGAAGCACCGACAGAATGCGAACGAGTTCGACCGTCACGGCCGGCAGAACCGGATCATCGGTCGGCTGAATGTGCCGCACTACGATCGAACCGCTCGGAGGATCGTACTCGAGCCAGTCGCCGGGCAATGAAACGAGCGTTCGCTGAACCGACTCAGGCAGGGCTCCTACGACTACGCGGCCCTGACAGCCGGGCTGATACGTCATCGTGTCCTCCGTCGTGGGTTCCGCGAGGCCCTCGAACCGGCCCCGGCAGTCCCAAAGGGACTATCGCCCGCCCGGAAGTGCAATGGTCCTGCCGTTCGGGGGGGCCGCGATCCATAACCGGGGCTATATTCACCGATCGAAAGTCGGGCGGATCGACACCGTGCCGCCCACCGGGATTCAATCCGCTGAGAGGGTCGCGACTCCATGCCCGACACCGTGTACTTCAACGGCGCCTATCTGGAACGTGAGCAGGTCCGTATTTCCCCCGATGATCGTGGATTCCTGTTCGCCGATGGAATCTACGAGGTAGTGAGATTCTACGGCGGCCGGCCCTTCGAACTCGGAGCGCACGTGCGACGCATGCGCGATGGCCTCGCAGCCCTCCGAATCGAGGGCGTGGATCCGGATTCGATCCCGGGAATCGGAGCCGAGCTCCTGGCTCGGAACGACCTCGAGTCTTCCGACGCGATTCTCTATCTCCAGGTTACGCGTGGAGCCGCACCCCGCGTCCATCATTTTCCCGATTCTCAGGTCGAGCCGACCCTGTTCGTGACGGTACGCGCCTTCACTCCTTCGGTGGATCCGTCGGAGGGCGTGGGAGTGATCACCGCGCCCGACCACCGCTGGACCCGTTGCGACATCAAGTCCGTATCGCTTCTGCCGAACTGCATGGCAGCCCAGGACGCGCACGAGAGGGGCGCCTACGAGGCGGTGCTCGTGCGGGACGGCGTGGCGCTCGAGGGTACCCGTTCGAGCTTCTTCGCGGTGATCGACGGCGAGGTCCGGACCGCGCCGAACAGCAATTACATACTGCCCGGCGTCACCAGGGCCGTGGCTCTCGAGCTCTGCGAGGATGCGGAGATCCCGTTCGCCGAGCGTCCCGTGCTGGTGGATGAGATGCTTCGAGCCGATGAGCTCTTCCTGGCCGGCACTACGACCGAGATCATGCCCATCGTGGAGCTGGACGGCTCGCCCGTCGGTTCCGGGAAGCCGGGGGCGATCACTTCCGTGCTCGCCGATCGCTTCCGGACGCGTATCGAGTCGCTCTGAGGCCCGGAAGAGCTCACGGCCGGCCGTGATTCTCGGCCACCGGTGTCAGGGCCGGACGGGCCCCCAGCGCACGAGTTCGGCGGGCACCCAGTTGGCGTCTCCATCGAATCCGCGGCTGCGCGTCACCCGGCGCTGCTCCGAGCCATCGGGGCGCATCGCGTAGATCTCCCAGTCTCCGTCGCGACTCGAACCGAATGTGATCCACCGGCCGTCGGGAGACCATGAAGCGATCAGGTCCACGCTTCCATGGTTGGTCAGGTTCCGAACGCGGGTGCCGAGGCGGTCGGTCACGAAGATGTCCGGATTACCGTTGGGCGGCCGATCGGAATCGAACAGGATCATCTCTCCGTCCGGGGACCAGGACGCGTGCGTGTCGTTCGAACGGCTTCGCGTGATGTTCCTCGGAGCGCCGCCCCACACCTCGATCGTGTAGATCTCGGCATTCCGATCGCGGAACGAGGTGAACGCGAGGGTCCGCCCGTCGGGTGACCAGGCAGGCTGCCGGTCGTTCCCCGGATTCTCCGTGATCCTCCGTTCCTCGGTACCGTCCGGGCGGGAGATGTAGA
This sequence comes from Gemmatimonadota bacterium, assembly GCA_023554245.1. GTDB lineage: Bacteria > Gemmatimonadota > Gemmatimonadetes > Palauibacterales > Palauibacteraceae > Carthagonibacter > Carthagonibacter metallireducens. The sequence goes on along the minus strand of JAMJQL010000008.1, from coordinate 34,125 downwards.
TGTCCTCGTTTCCATTGCGGGTGGCCGGATAGGCGATCCACTGGCCGTCCGGCGATGGCCTCGGTGCTTCGTCACCGGCGGGATTGGGCTGCACGAACACGGCGCTGTCCCGCTCCAGGGTCATCCGGTACACGCCCGGCTCGGGACGCCGGTCCGACAGGAAGTACAGGGTCGACGTGCCGTCGGCCCAGCGGGGGCTGAAATCGGGAGCCGGGGAAAACGTCAGTTGGCGCAGCCGCGAGCCCGATATGTCGGTGACGTAGAGGTCACCCTGGCCGGTACGTTCCGACATGAAGACGAACGCGGCCGGCGCCTCTCCTCCCTCTGCCAGCGGATCGGCGGTCGGATCGTCTTCCAGCTGCGCGCCGCTGCACCCCGTAACGAGGACTCCGGTGATGAGACAGCCGCCAGCCGCGGCGACCGTCCACCCGGCGCTTCGGCATGTACGTCGCGCGGGCCAGTGTTCCAGGCTCATCTGTGCGACCTCCTCTATTCTTCGGCTTCCGTTCCCTCCGCCTCCCAGACGATCCTGCCTCCCACGATGGTCATTACGGGCTTCGCGCCGGCGACCTGCTCATCGGGCACGGTGAGAATGTCCCGCGACAGGACAGTGACATCGGCGAGCTTACCGGGCGTCAGAGAGCCGCGGTTGTCTTCCTCGTGCGCTCCGTACGCCGCCGAAATCGTGTAGGAGCGGAGGCCCTCCTCCCGAGTCATCAGGTGATGCGGGACGAACACCTCCCCGTCGGAGGTGAGACCGGTAACCGCGCCGGAGTATGATGCGATCGGATCGACCCGCTCCACCGGTGCGTCCGTCCCGTTCATCACCACGACACCTGCATCCAGCAGGTTCCGGAACGGAAACGCCCTCTCGTTCGTTCTCTCTTCGCCAAGCCGCTCCGGCGTCCAGGGACCATCGGACACCGCATGGATTCCCTGCATCGCCGCGATCACGCCGAGCGAGGCGAATCTCTGTACGTCGTCGGGATGGAGAATCTGCGCGTGCTCGATCCTGAACCGGGCATCAAGCGCCGCATCGGGGTTGGCCGCCAGCGCCGCTTCGTAGACGTCGAGCACCTCCCGGTTCGCTCGATCCCCGATCGCGTGAGTACAGAGCTGGTATCCGTGCATGAGGGCCGTGTCGGCCACGGCCCGAATGCGAGGCATGGGGACCGTGTTCAGCCCCGTATTCCCGGGATCATCCGCGTACGGCTCCAGCAGCCAGGCACCGCGGGAGCCGAGGGCCCCGTCGGAGTAGGCTTTGATCGCGCGGACCATGAGGCGATGCGTGGGATCGTCGGTATGCCTCAACCGCTCGAGATTCTCCGGCGTGGCGTAGGCCTCCGAGAGCATGACCCAGAGGCGAACGTCCAGCTCGTCGGCCGCGATCGCCGCATGATACGCCTCGATTTCCTCAGGCGATGCCCCCGCGTCCTGGAATGTCGTGATCCCGTTTCGCAGCGCCTCGTCATTCGCCAGTCGGATCTGCTCGCGGAGACGCTCTCGCCTGCGGGTTTCGGGCAGCTGCTCGAGCCACCGGGCAAAGGCACCGTCGATCAGGTCCTCGGCATTCTCGATGAACACACCCGAAGGGCTGCCGTCCTCGTAGTGGAGGATTTCCCCGCCCGGGGGGGATGGAGTGGTTCGATCCACTCCCGCTTCCCGCATCGCACGTGCATTCGCGAGAATCGCGTGTCCGCTGGCATGTCCCAACGCGACCGGGTGATCGGGAGACACGGCGCTCAGCGCGTCGTGCCCGGGAAACCCGCGCACGGAAGGGCTGGCTGGCGTGTCCCACTTGCTCTGGTGCCATCCCCTGCCGACGATCCAGGTTCCTGGAGGCAGTTCCCTCGTCGCCTGTTCGACCCGGGCCAGCACCTCATCCCAGGACTGCGTGTCGAGCAGATCGACGCCGGCCAGAGCCTCGCCGAGCCCTACGAAATGGGCGTGGCCCTCGATCAGTCCGGGAACCGCCAGGCGCCCGGCAAGGTCGATTACCTCGGTGTCGGAGTCGATCCACCGCTCGACGTGAGACTCCTCGCCGACCCAGCTGACTCGATCGCCGGTGATCGCGAGGGCTGTCCCGACGGGAACCCCGGGATCCATGGTGACGATCTTTCCATTGTGGAGGACCAGGTCCGCCGTCGGATCGGACTCCACCTCTCCACCACACGCCAGGAATCCAAGCGCGAGAAGAAGGTGCGTGGGAGTCAACGAAGCTCTCGAATTCATGTGTTACCTCTCCTGCCCGGGAATATGACCGGGCCCGGATCCAGTTTCCTGTCCGTCCGCGACCGGCTCGCCGTCGGCCCCGGCGCAGCCTCGGGCGTCAGGGCAGGAGCCAGACGATCCCGACTGCGATCGCGAGCAGGCCCAGGACACCGAGCAACCGCCGGTACGCCCTCGTCCCCCTGTCGGCGCTCTGATCCGCAAGCCGGCCGATCAGAGCCGCGAATCCGGTCATCGCTGCGACCGTACCGAGCCCGAAACAGCCCACGTAGACCGCTGCCGCTGATTTCGTCGGAAGGGCGAGCGCCGGGAGCACACCCAGGAAATGAGCACTTCCGGCCAGACCGTGCAGGATTCCCACGCCGAGCGCCATGCCCGACGTCCGGGCATGCACGTGCGCCCCTCCGTGCGGGTGATCGCTTTCCTTCGCATGCTCCCGCTGCCTGTCGCGATTCACTCGGTGCACGTGCAGGTGCGCGTGACGGGCCTCACCGTGTGCGTGCTCGTGGGTGTGAACGCCATGGCGTCTCGCGCTCAACAGGCCCCAGACCCCGATCCCGATCAGCACCAGACCCACCAGTCTCTCGCTCCAGTTCGAAAGCAGCTCGATCGGAATCAAGCTCCGCAGCAGGATGGCCCCGAATCCGACGAGAAGCACGCCGCCCGCGTGGCCGAGACCCCAGAGGAGCCCGGAACGCCATGGACGTCCGTTACCGTTTGCGGCCAGGGGCGCGACGGCGGCCAGATGATCCGGCCCGGCCAGCACGTGCACCGCGCCCGCAGTCAGCCCGGCGAGAATCGTCGCGAACAATCACACCTCGAGATCGTGTCCCGTTGGCACGAGGACCCGAACCGAGTGCGGGCCCGCTCCACCGTATGAGTCTATGCCCAACGCGTCACGCGCCGCTACGGGCGATCGCGCAGCGTCTTGACGGTGGCTCCGCGAAAGGCGCAGTGTTCGACGAACCTCCACAACGGGATTCGATCATGCCCAAGTATTCGATCACGGTGAACGGCACGATTCGGGCGGTGGATGTGCCCGCGGATACGCCCCTGCTCTGGGTGCTGCGCGACGAACTCGACCTGACGGGCACCAAGTACGGCTGCGGTACCGGACAGTGCCGTTCCTGCGCGGTGCACCTGGACGGCGAGATCGCTTACGCCTGCCTCGTGACCATCCAGAGCATCGGGGACCAGGAGGTCCTGACGATCGAGGGACTGTCCGATGATCTCTCCCACCCCGTCCAGAAGGCATGGCTGGATGTCGATGTGCCGCAATGCGGCTGGTGCCAGCCGGGCCAGGTAATGACCGCGGCCGCGCTGCTCGAGGAGCATCCATCTCCCACCGACGAGCAGATCGATGAATGGATGTCGCCGGTGCTCTGCCGCTGTGGCACCTACGGGAGGATCCGCACGGCGATCCACCGGGCTGCACGAGGAGGTGACCGATGAGCGGACAGGTGCTGTCGCGCAGAGGATTCGTCGCCGTCAGTGGGGGAGCCGGGGCCGGACTCGTCCTGGGCTTCAGCCTGCTCGGATGCGACCGCAGAGCGGAAGCGATCGGGGCGCTCGGGCCGGGAACCTTGAACGCGTGGATTCGAGTCGGCACGGATGACACGGTCTCCTTTCTGCTGAGCGAGTCGGAGATGGGTCAGGGAACGCACACGGCTCTGGCCATGCTTCTCGCCGAGGAGCTGGAGGTCCCGTGGGACCGGATCCGGACCGAGCATTCGCCCGCCGACCAGGACCTGTACGGCAGGCAGAGCACGGGTGGTTCGACGAGCATGCGCTCCAATTTCGAGCGCATGCGCGTGGCCGGAGCCTCGGCCCGCCTGATGCTGATCGAGGCGGCTGCGCTGAGGTGGGCCGTGCCCGCGTCGGAATGCCGCGTGGCAGACGGCCGAGTCGAGCATGATGATTCCGGCCGCTCTCTCTCCTTCGGTGAGCTGGCAGATGCCGCTGCCGGTCTCGAGGCCCCGGAGAGCCCCCCGCTGAAGGAACCCGCGGAGTGGCGACTGATCGGAAAGAGGATTCGCCGGCTCGACTCGCCCTCCAAGATCGACGGCTCTGCGATCTTCGGAATGGACGTCAAGGTGCCGGGAATGCTGACGGCGCTCGTCGCACGTCCTCCCGTGTTCGGAGGGTCGGTCCGCCGCTTCGACCCCGAGCCGGCGCTGGCCGTGCCCGGCGTCCGCCAGGTGGTCGAGATCCCTTCGGGCGTGGTGGTCGCTGCCGATGGATTCTGGGCGGCGAAGAAAGGAAGGGATGCGCTCGAAGTCGAATGGAATCCCGGAGACTTCGGAGACGCCAGCGACGAATCGATCCGGGAGCGTTGCCGATCCATGGCGGACGACGGCGCGGTGGTACGCAGCGACGGCGCGACAACGTCTGCCCTCGAAGAGGCCGCGACCCGGATCGAGGCGGAATACGAGGCGCCATTTCTCGCCCATGCCACCATGGAGCCGGTGAATTGCGTCGCCGACGTGAGAGCTGACGGTTGCGACATCTGGACGGGCACCCAGGCCCAGACCTCGGCGCAGGACATCGGTGCCCGGATCACGGGCCTTCCGACGGAGAAAGTTCGGATTCACACGCAGATGCTCGGCGGCGGGTTCGGACGCAGATCCCGAAACGACTTCGTGGCGGACGCCGTCGAGGCGTCAAAAGCGCTCGGGGCGCCGGTCAAGCTGATGTACACTCGGGAAGACGACATGCGGGCGGGCTCGTACCGGCCCGTGGCCTACAATCGACTGGTCGGCGGGGTGGACGGCCGGGGCATGCCCACGGCCTGGGAGCACCGGATGGTCAGTCCCTCGATCCTCCTGAACATCGGGGCGAGACTGCAGGACGGAGTGGATCCGACGGCCACCGAGAATGCCGGCAATCTCGGATACTCGATTCCGAACATCCACGTCACCTGGACGGATCCCGGCCTCCCGGTCAGCGTCCACTTCTGGCGCGCGGTCTCGAACTCCCAGAACGTCTGGGTCACCGAGTGCTTCCTCGATGAACTGGCCGCGGCCGGCGGCCGCGACCCCGTGGACTTCCGGCTGGCGCTGCTGGGCGATCATCCACGCAGGGCGCGCGCGCTTCGGCTCGCGGCCGAGAAGGCGGGCTGGACCAGCGGCGCGGTGCGACGAACGCAATCGGGTGCCGATGGAAGCGGCGCGACGCGAAGTGCGATGGGCTGTGCGGTCGCGGAGTGTTTCGGCAGCGTTGTCGCGCAGGTAGCGGAAGTCGAGATCATCGATGGTGTGGTGCGGGTCCCGCGGGTCGTCTGCGCGATCGATTGCGGTTTCGTCATCAATCCCGACACGATCGAGGCGCAGATGGAGAGCGGCATCGTCTACGGACTTTCCGCCGCGCTGTATGGCAAGATCTCGATCGAGAACGGAGCGGCTGCCGAGGGGAATTTCGACCGCTACCCGATCATGCGACTGCGGGAGATGCCGCGTGTCGAGACCCATATCATCGCGGAAGGCGACGCGCTCGGCGGGATAGGGGAGGTCGGTCTGCCCTGCATCGCCCCGGCAGTGTGCAATGCGCTGTTCGCGCTCACGGGCGAGCCGGTCCGGTCGCTGCCGATCGGGGACCGCTACCGGAGCTGACCGGCTCAGCTCCCGGTCGTATCGCGGCGCGCGCCGTGCTCGTAGACGCTCGGGGCGCGCCGCGGAGAACCGTCTTCAGGTTCGATCCTGCGCGTGGAGGTGACCCTGCCCACCGTCTCCTGGTAGAGCTTGTAGTTCCGACCGCCGTAGAACCGGCTGTCGATCGGAACTCGAATCGTCCATTCCCTGACGATCCAGCCTCCATCGTCGATCCGGTCGTAGATGATGGTGCCCGATGCGTCGGGGCCGATCCCCAGTTCGCTGCGTTGTCGAAGACCCGCGTATCCGAAATCGATCGATCGCAGCTCCGAACTCTCCGCGTCCAGCCAGAGTGTGCCCCGGATATCCACCCGCAGCGGCGCTTCGGCCGGCTCGAAGGCGAGTCCGACCTGTCCGTCCCCTCCGGCCACGGCGTGAAAGCAGTGCGCCTCCTGGAAGGTATCCGACAACAGGACTGTGGCGTCGGGTCCGTAGTAGGCGAGGCCTCCGCTGGCTGAATCCCGCACGTATCCCCGTGCCTGGAGATCGGCGGCCGAGGGGACGCGAAACGGGCTTCGACCGGCCGTGGTCTTCATCTCGGTGTGTTCGCGCCCGATCGTCGTGCCCCAGGGATCGACCTGCCGCTCGGTCACCTCGGTGAGGTAGGCGATGCTTCCCTCCGTGATCTCCGCGACGCGCAGGGCTTTGCGCGCCTCGTCCCACAGACGCCAGACCGCTTCTCCTTCGTCGGGGTCCAGACCGCAGCCGCCCGACTCGCCCTCGATCGTGAGTGCCGGAAGCTCCAGAGGCGCGCTCGAGACCTCCAACGGGACCGCAACGTCGGCCCCGACCGCGACCCGGAACGGACCAGCTGTTGAAGCCGCGAACCCGATCCGTTCCACCCGGACCAGCCACTCTCCTGCTGACGGGGCGCGAAGCACCCAGGCGCCACTCTCACCCGAGACGGCGGAAGCGACTTCCTCGCCCTCGGGGGACTGCAGCAGCAGGAGCGCTCCAGGGATCGGAGAATCGGTTCCCTGTTCGAGCACGCGACCCCGCAGCGTCTGCGCATCGAGTGGCTTCGGGGCGAGCGCAGCCAGCGCGCCGCAGACCAGGAAGAACGACCGCGCCGCATGGCGCGTCGGGCTGCCCGCGCACGACGGCACGGGCCGTCGGATCGGCATCGGGGAACAGGACGACATAGTTCGGGATCTGCAGACCGATCGCCTCGCGCGCAATGGCTTTGCGGGTCTTGCGCAGCTGCATGCAAGCACGGTAGGCTCAGCAATCATCCGGATCTCTCACGTCATCGTGCCAGGAGATGTCGGTCTGAAACACGCTTCGCCCCTACTCGTCTGCCTCGTCGTATCTCTTCTGGCCGCGTCGCATCTCGAGGCCCAGGACAAGTTCGGCTTCACCGGCGTCCTCGGCTGGGAGACGGTGAGCGGAGGCGCGTCACAGGTGCTGGACCAGGGCATAACCGGCGAATTCGACATCTACTACCATTTCGGGCACCTGCGTGCGGGCATCGGCGTCAACGTGGTCTCCTACGATGCGATCACCGACAAGCTCCCGCCGGTGGCCGCCGAGTTAGCCCAGAGCGTCAGCCGCGTGACGCTGAACCTCCTCGTCGGCTACAAGTTCATCACAGACGGCGCTCTCCGTCCCTACGTGGAGGGTCGGGTCGGGTACGTCCGCCTGCGTCCCGAGTGGAACTACTGGACCACCCCCGGTGAACCGGGCGAAAACGTGGAGGACCGGGAAAGAGGCGTGCAATACGGATTGCGGGGAGGACTCGAGATTCCTTTCGCTCATAAGTGGAGCGCCGACATCTCGGCACTCTGGACCGGGTTCAGTATCAGTGAAGTCGAGGGGAACTCGGCAGGTCTGGAGAACTTCGATTCCGGCTCGACGATCGGCGTCCTCGCCGGTGTCTCCTTCTATCCGTGATATGAGAGATTTCCGCGGGCCCGCTGCAGCGGGATTGACGGTTCGGACGGCATGGAGCCTGCTCGCGCTCCTGGTCGCGTGCGTCACGTCAGGCACGGCGCAGGAAATGCCGAACCCGACGAACGCCGAACGCCTGCAGCCGCCGGTTCCGGCTGCGGTGTCGCCCCCGGCTCCGCAGACACGGGTCTCCGAGACGGCGTCGGAGGAGGACCTGACGGCCGAAGCGTCGGGCGCGCAGGATGAAGAGGAAGAGCTCGGGCCGTGGGGTGAACGCCGCAGCCTGGGCGCGGCCGTAGGCGAAGTCACCTTCATCAACATCCTGGTCTGGTCCTACAACGAGTACATCCGCGGTGCCGACTTCACCCAGGTCAACCCGCGCAGCTGGTGGAACAACCTCGAGGGCGGGTTCACGTACGACGACAACAACTTCAACACGAACATGTTCGCGCACCCGTTCCACGGGAGTCTCTACTACAACGCGGGGCGCTCGAACGGATTCAACTACTGGGAGTCGCTCGGCTTCTCGTTGTTCGGCAGCTTGATGTGGGAGTGCTGTGGCGAGACGCACCCGCCGGCCTGGAATGACTGGATCGCCACGGGCGTGGGCGGAGCCGCGGTCGGCGAAATGCTCTACCGGGTGTCGGGCACGGTGCTCGACAACACGGCGACCGGGTCGGAGCGGACCTGGCGGGAGATCGGCGCCTTCGCTCTCAGCCCGGTACGCGGCTTCAACCGCCTCGTCAGCGGACGTTCGGGGCGGGTGATGGAGAATCCCGAGGAACCCGAGGATCACATCCCCGGCGTTCTCTCGAATCGGCTCAGCGCGGGCGTCCGGATCATCGGTGAGGGCGAGTCCCTGAGCGACAGCTCCGAGACGCACGGCCTCTTCCAGGTCGATTTCAAGTTCGGAGACGAGTTCGCGCAACAGCGGAGGAAGCCGTTCGACGTCTTCGACATGTCCGTGCAGCTGAATTTCGGGGACAAGCAGACCCTGGGCCGCCTCAGTGTTCGCGGCAACCTGTTCACCTGGGACCTCAAGAAGGGCGGCGACACGCAGCACGTCTTCGCCATCGAGCAGGAATTCCAGTACATCAACAACAACGCGTTCGAGTTCGGCGGACAGATGTTCGACGCGTCCCTGCACTCGCGGTTCGGCCTCTCGAAGGACTGGTCGATACGAACCCAGATCGACGCGATCTTCGCGCTGCTCAGCGCGGTGAACTCGGAGTGGGCCTTCCTGGCCAACGACATTCCGAATCGGGAGCGGTTCCGCGAATACGACTTCGGTCCGGGAGTCGGAGGTCGCATCGGCGCGAATCTGTCGCACAAGGGGCGCCAGGTCCTGAGCGCGTTCTACTGGTACCAGTGGATCGATACGCAGAACGGCTCGAACCTGAACGGCAGCGACGCCTACCACAACGTGCAGCTCATCGGGGCGCGGGGCATGGTCCCGATCGGGTCGAATTTCGGAATCGGAGCCGATGCGTACCTGTTCCTGAGAGACAGCCACTTCGAGCTGTTCGAGGACCAGTCTCAGCGCGTGCCGCAGCTTCGCATTTACGGAGTCTGGGACACGGCCCTGGTCGGCGGCGGCCGGCGCTGAGCTGAACCGCCGCAGCCGAGCCACCCGGATCGGCGCCAATTTCCCTTCCAGACCTTGCTTTCCAGACGGCATGAACCTTGATTTACCGGTTCGCCGGCAGGCGCGAGGCCCGTGGAGAGCCACGGCGCCACCACCGGCCGAATCGGGGGATCGGCGGGATGAGGGCACAGAAGTCAAAACGAAGCGCCAGGCCCCGGCAGGCAGGCATTCTGCCCTGCCGCAGGCGTTTTGCGTCCATCCCCTTTGCGCTCCTGCTCCTCCTCGCGGTCACCGCACCGCTCCGTGGTCAGGATTCCGCCGGTCATCCCGCGGCCGTTTCCACGAATTCCGCGGCGACCGATTCGCGAGTCGAGTATGTCGCCGCGCTCGGGTTCGATGCATTCCGATGGGACTACGCTCCGCTTCAGCCGACGGATACGACCGCCGCGCCGCGCTCCCCCGACTCCGGGGCCGACCCCACCGGCGATGACGCTCCGGAATCCGTCCGGACCTACCGGGTGGATGCATGGGGCGTTCGCCACAGTCCCTTCCTCGCCGCTATCGAGGTCGTGGCGATCAATCTCGGCACATGGGGACTGAATCACTGGCTGCGTGACGCCGACTTCACCCGCGTCTATCCGCGCACCTGGTGGGAGAACATCAGCGGGGGCTTCGAGTACGACGGGAATCTGTTCTCCACCAACGTCATGGATCACCCGTTCCACGGCAGCATGTATCACAATGCCGGCCGGGCCAACGGGCTCCGGTTCTGGAGCGCCGTTCCGTACACGATCGGTGGCAGCTTCATGTGGGAGTGCTGCGGCGAGACCCACCCGATGGCTTTGAACGACCTGATCAACACCGGCCTGGGAGGAATCGCACTGGGCGAGTCGGTCTACCGGCTCTCCTCGGCGGTGCTCGACAACGAGGCCGCGGGCGCCGAGCGATTCGGCCGCGAGATGGCAGGATTCGTCCTCAATCCGATCCGTGGATTCAATCGCGTCGTCTCGGGGCACGCGTTCCATGCCATGCCGAATCCCTCGGACCCCGACGAGAGAACGCCGGGCTACTTCACCATGCGGCTGGACGGCGGATACCGGGGGGTAGGCCAGCAGGGCTCCCTGCAATCCCCGACGGATGGCGCCTTCGGGTCCCTGCACGTGGGTTACGGAGACGCATTCAACGGCAGGCGTGGAGGCGCGTTCGACGTCTTCGAACTGGACATGCAGCTGAATTTCGCCGACCGGAACCTGCTCGGCACACTGGCGATCCGAGGCAACCTGCTTACGCGGGACCTGAAACGCGGAGAGGGCACGGAGCACGCCTGGGCGATCGTGCAGGGCTACGAGTACGACAACACGGACGCCTACCAGTACGGAAGCCAGACGGTCAGCGCACGGCTCGAGTCCCGCTGGCCGATCGGGCCCGGCTCCGAGGTCCGGACCCGAGTTCAGGGGGGCGTGACCATTCTCGGAACCCTCGACTCCGAGTTCGACTTCCAGGGACGCGTGCCGATCAACGGCAGCTTGCGGACCTTCGAGTACGGGCCCGGGCTGGATGGCAGGTTCGAGTTCGAGGCCCGCAGGGACCGGGCGCGATTCTCGGCACACTGGCGCACGACGCTGATGGGAACCGTGAACGACACGCCGGTGAACGGCGGGGACGCGACACACTGGTTGCACTGGGGGAAGCTGAGCGGACTTCTGCCCTTCGGTGATCGGCTCGCGGTCGGCAGCGATTTTACCATCTTCGTGCGCGACACGGGATTCCGGATCGAGGGACTCGCTCCGACGCGGCTCACCGTGCCCGAAGTTCGGATCTACGGAAGCTGGGCACTCGCCGAGTGAATCCTCTGACAACCGAGCAGGTCCGGGAGCTCCGCGAGGAGCTCGAGCGTCAGCTCGACAGGTTGATGCGCAGCATCGAAACCTCGGAGGCCGCTCTGCGGCCGGTCGAGCTGGACCAGAGCCGCGTCGGCCGCCTCTCCCGAATGGATGAGCTGCAGAACCAGAGCCTGACCCGGAACCTGCACGAGCGGGAAGAGATCCGGCTTACGTTGATCCGGAATGCGCTGGCCCGGATCGAGGAGGGCACGTTCGGCGTCTGCGAGGCGTGCGAGGGCTATATCCCTTATGAGCGGCTGCTCGTGTTCCCCGAGGCGACCGGGTGCGGCAACTGCGGCTGACGCTTCCTGAATCGAGCGCCGGGCGCGAAGCCTAGTTCCAGTCGCAACCGCAAGCGGAGCCGCACGGGGGACCGGACTGCGGCGCCGGACTCGAGCCTGAGCCGCCCGTCATCGGCACGCCCGCACTCATCAGGCGCTCGATCGGCGCATCCGCCGGAGTGCCGTCGACCTCGAGGCCCGCCTTCTCCGCCAGCTCGCCCCAGGTCTGTAGCCGTTCACCCATGCCATGGCGGACCTCCACGGTCCGGCCATTGGTTTCGCAGTGATATTCGTAGATCGCCATCTGGTGCTTCCTGTTGTGCCAGCGTTCCGTTGGATCGGCCTTCGAGCGGCGCCTGAGTCTGCAATGGATACGCGGCAAACGCGGATTCTGTTCCGGTTGGCTCGTGAGCCGGGGCGGCGGGTGTCGCCCCGGCTCACATGCAGGAACTTCCCTACGCCGCGTCGTCCCTCTTCTTCCGACGCAGGATGATAGCGAGTAGCAACAGGACGATCAGCACCATGCCCAGAATCAGGAACAGGTTGCTCGACCCGTCGTCTGCCGGCTCCTGGGCGACCGGTGTCTCTTCCACCACCGGTGGCGGGTCGCGGTCGGCGGCCGGTTCTTCCTCCGGCGCTTCCGTGTGAGCGACCGCGCCGAACGTCACGGGGATCGTCTCCGCTTCCAGATCCGCCATGGCCATCTCCCAGCGACCTTCGCGGATGTACACATTCAGGATCTGGCCCTTCGGTATGTCCTTGACCTCTACATCCGTACCGCTGAGCGAGGCTCTCCACTCCTCGGGCGGCGTGACCTCACGCGGAGATGACCAGCCGCCGTCTCGCAGTTTGTAGTGGACACGCAGCGTCCTCTGTCCTTCGCGCAGCACCTCCAGCTCGAGGCGCGCGAACCGCTCGCCACCCTTTTCGATGATCTCCAGGCAGGCATCGCCGATGTCCGGATACTCCGCGACGAGATCCGGCGCGAACTCAATGTCGTCGCAGCTAACCTCCTGCGCAGACGCCGGAACGGCGACGAGACCGATGAGTGAAAGGGCGACCAGCGAGGAAAACAGTCGTCTCATGTTCTGCCTCCAGGATCAGGGACCGTTACGGGAGGGCCCGGGAAGGTAGGCGGTGACCCGGAGGATTTCCACCGTGGGCGGTCGATTCCGGGTCGCGGTGATCCGGCCCCCGTGTCAGTCCTTCGCGACACGCCGATACTCACCGGGTGTCATGCCCGTGAATCGCCGGAAGGCTCTGATGAGACTGCGGCGGTCGGAATACCCGAGCTCGGCGGTGAGATCGCTCGTGGTGACCGACGGATCCTCGAGCAGCTCGACGGCCCGTCGAAAACGTGCGCGGTCGCACACCCGGCGGTAGCTGATCCCGTCTTCCGTCAGCCGGCGCTGGAGCGTCCTCTGGCTGACCGCGCACATCTCGGCCGCTTCCTCGATCCTCGGCACGCCGGCGAATTGGAGTCGCGAATGGACGACCTCAGTGAGCGCCGCTCCGAAACCGGTCGGCGGGAACTCCAGTGCAGGGCGCCGCTCGTTGCCAGCCGGTCCGGCGAGCGGGCGCCCGAGGAAGCCCGACGGGAACCGGATCGCCGTGCTCGAGGCGCGAAAGCTCGGCCGGGCTCCGGCGAGCTCGGGAACCATCTCGTGCACGATCTCCGGATCCGACTCGAGCCGCACGTCCCGGGGCCTCCATCCACCGGCTCTCGCCGCCTGCTGCACGAGCTTCAGAAAGACCATCGCGCCGAGCTGCACCCCGTGCTCGCTCCCCAGCAGTGTCGTATCCCCGGAGTCGTTGTGCAGCCATACGTGGTCATCGTCGCGGCTGAGCCACACGCGGTTGTCCGTGGCAACGCGCCGTACGGAGTCCGAGAGCATGTCGAGGGCTTCCTTGAGGGTCTCGCAGGACTGCATGCGCGGACCGAGGGACCCGAGCGCTTCGAAGTGGAAGGCACGGCCGACCCGGTACCCGAAATCCGGGATGCCCTCGCCCTCGCCAGCGGCACGCATGAAAGCGTACGCCTGCGGCTTCGTGATCCACCCGTCACCTGCCGCGACCTGGTCCGGCGAGATCCCGACCTGCCGCAAGTACGGTCCGGCCGTGATCCCCTCGCGCTCCAGGAGAGCCTGGAACGGTCTCAGGACGGAGACTTCCACGATCGGCAGGACTGCCATGCATCGGCTCCGGAACACGGACGGGTGGCACGAATTGCCACTTCTCAAGACGGAATACTTTAGGTATCAGTGGTCCCCTGATACAAGTTCGCCCGCGCCAAGTTGCGGGGAGGTCTTCGAACAGGAGTGAATCGATGTCACGCTTAGTCCGTGCTGGCCGCCTGCTGTCCGCGGCCGCAGTAGCTGTACTCTTCCTCGCGGTGCCGGCGACGGGGCAGGAAGAGGAGGCCCCGGCCCAGATCCTGATCACGAACGTGAACGTCTTCGACGGGAAGACGGACGGGCTGATCACGGGCCAGGACGTTCTCGTCGAGAACAACCTGATCAAGGAGATCGGGAACGACCTCGGGGCGCGAGGCGACGCGATCGTGATCGAAGGAAACGGACGCACGCTGATGCCCGGCCTGATCGATGGCCACGCCCATGTGATGATCAACCACAATTTTCCCGTGGTCGAGACGAACATGGACCTCACGGACGTCGCGTACCGCACGACGCTGGTAGTCAAGCGGTTCCTGGTCGATGGCTTCACGTCCGTGCGCGACATGGGTGGGCCAGCGTTCGGCCTGCAGCGCAATATCGACGCGGGGGTGATCGTCGGCCCGCGGATTTTCCCCTCGGGCGCGTTCATCTCGCAGACGTCGGGCCACGGAGACTTCCGCGAGAGAGGTGATCCCGGCTTCTCACCGAATGTGCCCGGCGACCTGTCGAACTTCGAACGGATGGGCATCGGAACGGTGGCCGACGGCGTACCGGAGGTCCTGAAGGCGACGCGCCTGAACCTCCGCAACGGAGCCACCCAGATCAAAATTATGGGCGGCGGCGGTGGTTCTTCCCGCTTCGACCCCATCGACACTACGCAGTACTCGAAGGAGGAGATCTGTGCAATCGTCGAGGCGGCCGCTGACTGGGGCACGTACGTCGCGGCCCACACCTTCAATGATCGAGCCGTCGCTCGTCTGCTCGACTGTGGGGTCAAGTCCTTCGATCACGGCTTCTTCATCTCCGAAGAGACCATGCGAAACATCGCCACCGCGGGCGGGTTCGTTGTGCCACAGATGTGGGGAATCTCGCCGGACATGGCGAAGAACCCGCTGATTCCGCCCTCCAAGATCGACGAGGTCCTCGCGCTCGGCGAGGAATTCAAGGACTTCGGGCGCCAGCTGCTGAGAAACGGCGTCAAGGTCGTGTTCGCCTCCGACTACGTCGGCGCCTTTTCCGATGCGGAGAGAGCCCGTCGGTACGAGATCTGGTGGCGTACCCAGACCTTCGACAGCAACTACGAGGTGCTCAAGCAGTTGACGTCGACGGCCGGTGAACTCCTCGCGTTGTCCGGTCCCCGGAATCCTTACAAAGACGGGCCGCTCGGCGTGATCGAGGAAGGCGCGTACGCGGATCTGCTGGTGGTGGACGGAAACCCGCTCGAGGACATTTCGGTGATCGGGGGTACCGAACAGTGGTTCGACGCGGATCCCGAGTTCAAGCTCATCTCTACTATTCACCTCGTGATGAAGGACGGAAAGATCTACCGCAACGAGATCGACGGCCGCCTGTCGCCCGAGGCGCTGACCTTCGAGGACTACAACTACCAGGGGATCATCGGCGACTACATCCCCGACAACTAGGACCGGCTCGTGAGAGCCTGTCGCAGCGCGCTCGTCGTGGCGCTCCTCTGCCCTGGAGGAGCCGCCCCGGCGGTTGCGCAGGATCAAGGCCCACAGGACCCGGCCAGTGCGTCCGAGGTCGCTCGTGAGTTGTCGAATCCGGTAGGGAGCCTCGCGAGCCTCAACCTGCAGGTCAACTACAATCGGTGGGACGGCTCGATCCCGGGCGCCGGAGACCAGTCGACCGGGAGCATCGTCTTCCTGCCGGTTCTTCCGTTCAAGGTCGGTACGGGAAACCTGGCCGTGCGGCCGAGCTTTCCGGTGGCAGGCGTGCCGATTAGAGATCCCGCGACGGGAGATTGGGAGAAGGAGTGGGGCCTTGGGGACATCGTCGTACTGACGAACTGGGGACGGAAGGAGTCGTCAGGTCTCCTGTGGGGTCTGGGCGGGACATTCGTCCTTCCCACCGCGTCGAACGACTACGTGGGCCAGGGACAGTGGCAGCTGGGTCCATCCGCCCTACTGGGGATACTCAAAGACTGGGGCGTAATGGGTGCTCTGTGGCAGCACTGGTGGGGGCTGAATTCCCGCGACGGCGAAGAGAAGGCAAACAAGGGCACCCTGCAGCTCTTCTACTGGTTCAGCTTGCCCGGCGGCTGGCAGGTAGGCGGATCGCCGATCCCGACGGCCAACTACCTCAGCGTCGAGACGGAGTTCACGGTGCCTGTCAACCTGGGTGTCGCGAAGACATTCATCATCGGCCAAATGCCGCTCAAGACGACACTGCAGGGCCAGTACTTCCTCACGCGACCGGAAGAAGTCGGGCCGAGCTGGGGCGTGTTCCTGCAGGTCACACCCGTGGTGAAGGTCCCATGGTAGGGACCGAGTTCTACACGGGATCTCGGAATCGGAAGCCGGTGAATCGCGGAGCAGCAGTCTCAGCACCGGGGTTGCCTCGCTCGCGAGCGGCTCGCCTCGTCCGGATCCTCCTGTACATCGTGGCCGCGACCTTTCCCTCCGCCGTCGGCGCTCAGGAAGCCGACTCGGTAGCGGCCGCCAAGGACACCGTGCGGGCCCGCGCCAGCCTCGGCAGTCCCGACCAGGTGGACAACCAGCTGGAGAGTGACGCGCAGACCAAGGATCCGCTGGTGGACTTCGGATTCCTCGACAGGTATCTGGGCTTCAAGGACGAGTTGAAGGAGAGCTCAGGGTTTGGCTTCGGGATCGATTACACGGCCGCCTATTTCGGGGCCAGCGCAGGTCTCGAGGCGGACAACGCGGGCAGCGGCATCCTCCGCCTGTTCGGCGCGTGGGATCTCGTCGGTCAGGAGTCAGGAAATACCGGCGCCTTCGTATACAAGATCGAGCACCGGCACGCATATTCGGACGTGACCCCCAAGTTCCTCGGCTTCAATCTCGGATACGCGGGGATGTTCGCGGCACCGTTCAACGACGACGGATTCCGGGTCACCAACCTGTACTGGCGTCAGAAACTCGACGGCGGCCGGTTCGCGCTGCTCGGTGGTTTCCTGGACGCTACGGACTACGTGGACATCTTCGGCCTCGGCAGCCCTTGGCTCCACTTCATGAACCTCGCGTTCAGCACGGGGGCCGCCTCGATCGCACTGCCTAACGACGGCCTGCTCGGACTGGCCGGAGCCGCATGGCTGTCGGATCACATGTACGCGATTGCCAGCATCGGGGACAACGGCTCGGACCCCACGGATCCGTTCAGCGGGTTCGACCGGTTCTTCAACGTGAACGAGTACTTCACCAGCGTCGAAGTGGGCTGGACCACCGCCCAGGACCGGGCCTACTTCGACAACATTCACGTCACGGTCTGGCACAGCGACGAGAAGTCGGAGACCGGCGACCCCAGCGGCTGGGGCATCAACGCGTCGGGCACCTGGCTGTTCGAGAGCCGCTGGATGCCATTCCTGCGCGGGGGTTACGCGAAGGACGGCGGCAGTCTGCTCGAGGCGTCGGTCAGCACGGGTGTGGGCTATCAGTGGATCCCTGGACGCGACGTGCTCGGCCTCGGGATCAACTGGGGAAAGCCGAACTCTACCACCTGGGGCGAAGGCCTGCGCGATCAGTACACGGTGGAGCTGTTCTGGCGCTGGCAGCTCGGCTCGCAGCTCGCCGTGACCCCGGACCTGCAGCTGCTGATCAACCCGGCCAACAACCCGGACGAGAGCTCGATCTGGGTGTTCGGAGTGCGGGGCCGGTTCAACCTGTGATTCGTAGTGCGGTTTCGGGCGCCGTCCTCGCGATGGTTGCCTGCGCTGTCCCTGTCCGCGCCCAGCAGGCTGCCGGTCAGGACACCGCCCGGCTGGCCGGCTTCACGGAGCAGACGACTCTCGGCGGTTCGGCCGACCTGCCAGCCCGCCTCGTTGCGGATGACGAGGTGAAGCAGACCCTGATCTCGCCGATCCTCCTCGGCCCCTGGTTCGAGTTCAAGGGCCGGATGAACGAGTCCCTCGGCTTCAAGTTCGGGATCAACTACAACACGTTGTTCATGGGGGCCTCCTCGAGTCTCACCGGGAACGACAATGCTTCGGGCGGCGTGCTGGAGATCAACGGCGATTGGACCCTGCTCGGCCGCGGCGGACCGAACACGGGAGTGCTGGGCTTCCGGCTCGAGTCGCGGCACAAGTACACGGACCTCGCTCCGAACCAGCTCGGCGCCGAGATCGGGTCGCTGTGGAAACCGGACGTCCTGTGGGGCACCTTCGACTTCGCGGTATCGCAGCTGTGGTGGGAACAGAGGTTCATGAGCGGCAAGGGCGCCGTCCGGTTCGGCAAGCTCATCACGCCGGCCGTGATCTACGACAACTTCTTCCTCCGGGTGCCGCAGCTGACGTTCGAGAACGAGACGATGGTGTTCTCGGCCACGGCTTTCCCGTCGAACGGCCTGGGCGCCGTGGCCGTGATCTTCCCCACCGACAACCTGTACGTGCAGGGTGGAATCCACGACGCGAACGGCAGTCCGACCGAAGCGGGCTTCGACACCTTCTTCGACATCCGCGAGTACTTCGTGGCCGGTGAGATCGGCTGGGTATCGAGCTTCGAGAGGCGGCGCCAGGACAACTACCACCTCACCGTCTGGCACACCGACGAACGCTCCGAGAAGGGCACCCCTTCCGGCTGGGGGCTGACCATAGCCCTGCAGCGCTATTTCAACGATCGGATCATGCCCTTCCTGCGCTACAGCTATTCGGACGGCGGCGCCACGCCGATGAATCACCTTATGACGGGAGGGATCGGGTACCGGGTCAAGGGCCACAACGGGTTCGGCGTAGGGCTGAGCTGGGCCAGCCCGTCCGACGCCGCGCTGCGGGACCAGTTCGGTATCGAGTCGATGTACCGGTTATACCTCGCCCAGACGGTCTCCGTGATCCCGGGGCTGCAGTTCCTCATCAACCCGTCCCTGAACCCGGACGAGGACGTGATCGCGGTGCTCAGCTTGCGCGTGAGGCTGTCGATCTGACACGCTGACACGGTCGGAATCCACCCGCACCAGGAGGGTCGGCTATGAAGGGGATGGTGGACGCGTTCAAGAGCATCGCGATCGGCGGAATCCTGTTCATCATTCCGCTGACGGTTGCCGTCGTAGTCATCGGCAAGGTGATGGGCGTCCTCGAGGCGGTGGCCGAGCCGATGGCCGACTTCATCCCGACCGACACGATCCTCGGCTTCGGGCTCGCCCAGGTGATTGCGGTCGCGCTTCTGCTCTTCGTTTGCTTCGTCGCAGGGCTGATCGCCCGGTCAGCGATCGGTCAACTCGTCGGTGGAAAAGTCGAAGGCATTCTCCTGGCTGCCGTCCCAGGATACGCTGTGCTCAAAGGGCTCGTCGAACAGGTCCTCAAGAGCCAGGAGCAGGCCGCCCAGTTCAAGCCAGTCCTCGTTCCGGTGCGAGGCGGGCTCAGGCCCGCTTTCGAAGTGGAGCGGCTGCCATCGGGCGAGGTGGTGGTGTTCCACCCCAGTTCCCCGAATGTGTGGTCCGGGTTCGTATCCTACCTGGAGCCCGCACAGGTCAGGCCCCTGGAGCTGGGCGTCGGTGAGATGTTCCATTCGCTGGAGCAGATGGGCATCGGAACGGCGAAGTTCCAGGCCTCTGGCGGTGCCGGGCCCGGAGACTGATCGGTTGCTCGTTCCGGGTGGACCGCTGTACCGAGATGGCGCATGTTGTCGGGTCGCCAACCAGACATCTGAGGAGCCTTGAATGAGCGAAGAAGCGACCTCCGGACCCGATCCGCGCATTGTCAGAAGCATCGTCGAGGCCGCGATCCGCATCGGCCTCCTGTTCCTGCTGGCGGCGTTCTCGCTGAAGATCCTGTCCCCGTTCATCAACCTGGTTCTGTGGGCGTCGATCATCGCGGTTGCGATCTACCCGCTGTTCCAGTGGCTGACGCGCAAGCTGGGCGGACGTACGAAGATGGCTTCGGCGGTGTTCGTGCTCGTATCGCTGGCGCTCATTCTGGTGCCGTCGTTCCTGTTCTTCGGAGAGGCGATCGAGGAGTCGAAGGCGGTCAGCGCGCGCCTGGAAGCCGGCACGCTCAGCATTCCGCCACCGTCTCCGCAGGTAAGGGAATGGCCCGTCATTGGCGCGGAGGCATACGATCTGTGGTCGAGGGCTTCCCGGGATCTCGCGGAGACGCTGTCCACCTACGAGGCCCAGGTCCAGGCGGCCGTCAAGTGGGGTCTGGGGGCGATCGGCGGGCTGGGTGGCACCGTGCTCCAGTTCGTACTCTCGGTGCTGATCGCCGGCCTGCTGCTGGCGAACGCCGGGCCCGCTGTGAAGGGGGTTACCGCGGTGGCCTCGCGCTTCTTCGGACAGGACGCCACGGAGATGGTCGTGCTCGCAGAGAAGACGATCCGCAGCGTCACCGTCGGCGTGATCGGCATCGCGGTGATCCAGTCGATCCTCTCGCTGATCGGCATGGCGATCATCGGGGTACCCCTGGCCTCGCTCTGGGCGCTGCTCGTGCTCGTCCTGGCGATCGTGCAGCTTCCCCCGATTTTCGTTCTCGGCCCGGTGATGGTTTACGCCTTCGCTGCGAAGAGCACGACGGCCGCCATTTTCTTCCTGATCTATGGCCTGCTGGTCAGCGGAAGCGACGCCGTGCTCAAGCCAATGCTCCTCGGACGTGGAGTCGACGTGCCGATGCTGGTGATCCTGCTGGGCGCGATCGGGGGAATGATCGCCTACGGAATCATCGGCCTGTTCGTCGGGGCCGTAGTGCTCGCGGTCGCGTATCAGCTGTTCGTGGCCTGGGTGAAGGAAGGCACGGCGAGTGAAGGGGCGGCGGGCGCTGAGGTTGGCGAGGTGCCGGCGGAGGCCTGATCGTGAACGAGGGATTGACGCCGACCGAGGTGCACGAGACGGCGGAGGAAACGGAGGCCGAGTCCTCCGACTCCGAGAAGCGCAAGATGGACCCGGCCCGGAGGATCACGCTCGTCGTGCTGGCGGTCGTCGCAGTCCTGTTCGGCTGGCACGTGCTCGCTGACCGGGCCACACCCTACACCGACCTCGCGAAGGTGGACGGCTACGTGGTGCCGATCGCCGCCCAGGTCCCGGGTTACGTGACCGAGGTCGGTGTGGTGTTGAACGAGGCCGTCGAAGAAGGCGACCTCCTCGTCCGGATCAATCCCGTTCCCTACCAGCTTGCGGTCAACTCGGCTCGCGCCCAGCTCGAGCTGTCCGGCCAGCAGGTGGAGGCGCAGACCTCGGCGATCGAATCGGCGGCCGGCCGCCTGGGCGTGCAGCGCGCGCAGCTCGACCGGTCGCAGCGGTACTACAACCGGGTTTCTGCGATCGCCGACAGGAATCCGGGTGCTCTGTCCCAGGCCGACATAGATCGCGCCACCACCCAGCTCGCGTCCGCGGAGGCCGCGGTGCTCAGTGCCGAAGCAGAGCTCGAGCGTGCCAGGGCGACGCTGGGGGTAGAGGGACAGGACAACCCGGCGATCCGTGCGGCGGCCGCGGCACTGGAGCAGGCGGAATTCGATCTCGAGAACACAGAGATCCGGGCCCCGGGACCCGGCATCGTGGGAGACCTGCAGTTGGCCGAGGGACACTTCGCCGCCGCGGGCCAGCCCCTTGCCACCTTCATCTCCGCACAGGACGTCTGGGTCCGGGCCGACATGCGGGAGAACAACCTCGGCCGCATGGAAGTGGGCAATCCGGCCGAGATCGCGCTCGACGTCGCGCCGGGGCGCGTATTCCGGGGATATGTCGCCAGCCTGTCGGCGGGAGTGAGCACGGGGCAGCAGGCACGGGGCGACCTCCCCACGGCCGAGCAGGCGCAGGGCTGGCTGCAGGATCCGCAGCGCTTCCCGATCGTCGTTCGGTTCGAGGGCGAGGAGGCCCGGGGGCTGCGGCGTGCAGGAGGCCGCGCGAGCGTGATCGTCTACACCGGGTCGAATCCCCTGCTAAATCTCGCGGGCAAGGCGCGCATCCGGCTGACGGCGTTGTTCTCCTACCTGCGCTGATGCCACCTGACGTAGCGGCCCGGGCGTCGTCGGTGGGAGGTCTGCTCTCCGATGTGCGGTCCCTCCGGGTGCTGCGCTTCGCGGTCGGGATCACGCTGTCCACTGCACTCGCCTACCTGATCGGGTTCGAGCTTCCCTTCCTCGTCCCGATACTCGTGGCGATGCTGCTCGGCGCGCCCGCGCCCAGGCCCTCATTTCGGGCCGGCGTGGCGTTCGTCGCGCCGATCGCGGTCGCGGCGTTCCTCGGGGTGTTGCTGACGCGCTACCTGCTCCCGTACCGGATCATGTTCCTGCTGATCGAGTTCCTGGTGCTGTGGCTGATCTTCTACGGTCTGGCGGGCGGGGCGGCGCCCCTTCGCATGGTATGGCTGCTGATCGCCGCGCTGCTGATTCCCCTGATGGGCACCGCGTCGATCGGGCTCTCCGTCGGCATCGCCCTTGGCCTGGTGGAAGGCGCGATCATCGCGCTCGTATCCACCTGGCTCAGCTTCGGTCTGCTTCCGGATTCGCCGGAGCATCCGGCTACGGTCACCGGGGGCCTGGATGCGAAGCCCGCGAAGCAGGTGCCCCCGCCGGAGGCCCGGGCCGCGTTCGCACGCCGCTCGCTGGTGGTCCTCTACCCGTTGATGCTGCTGTTCTTCGTCATGGGCTGGACCGACCAGGCGGTCGTGCTGTTGTTCGCCGCGCTGCTGTCGCTGCTGCCCAGCTTCGCGGCGGGCTGGAAGGTCGGAAAGAACATGATCGTGGGAAACCTGATCGGTGGCGTCGTCGCCATCGTGTTTTACCAGCTCCTGCTCGTCTGGCCCTCGATCAACGCTTTTCTGCTCCTCACGTTCCTGTCGGCTCTGATCTTCGCGGAGGTGATCTTCTCCGACCGCCCGGTGGCGCCGCTGTTCAAGACGGGCTTCAACACGGTCCTCCTGCTGGTAGGGATGAGCGTCACCATCGTGGGCACCGACGCGAGCTCGAAGTTCTATACCCGCATCGCCCAGATCATGCTGGCCGTCATCTACGTGGCGGCGGCATTCGGCTGGCTCGAATTCCTCGAACGGAAACGGATGACGACGGAATGAACGTTTCGGCGTTGCGCCCCGCGCGGGCCTCGATCCTCGGCGCCTCCCTGCTTCTCCCCCTCGCGACGGGTGGCTGCAAGCTGGGACCGGACTACGTGCCGCCGCCGGTTCCGGTGCACGAGACCTACCGGGAGCCCGTGCCGCCGGGCGAATCGCTCGCCAATCTCCCGTGGTGGGAGCTGTTCGGCGACCCGGTGCTTCGCGACCTGGTCCAGGAGGCGCTCGAGCAGAATCGAGACCTCCAGGTGGCTTTGGCCCGGATCGCGGAGGCGCGTGCACAGGCGGGATTCACGAAGGCGGATCTGTATCCGCGGGTGAACATCGGCGCGGGCGCGGACCTGTCGGAGTCCTGGACGAGCGACGGAAGCAGCGTCCCGACCCGGAACGTCTTCCTGGCAGCTGACGTGTTCTTCGAGGTCGACCTGTGGGGGAAGCTCCGACGCTCCAACGAAGCGGCGTTTCAAGAGCTGCTGGCCACCGAGGAGGCCTACCGGTCGGTGACGATCACGCTCGTCGCGGATGTCGCCAGCCTGTATCTCCAGCTACGGGATCTCGACAACCGGCTGCGCATTTCCGAGCGGACGCTCGACGCTCGGCAGGAAGCGCTGGAGATCATCAGGGTGCGATTCGAGGCCGGCGTAGTTCCCGAAGTGGACCTCAACCAGGCCGAAATCCAGGCCTACGAGGCCGAGGCGTCGGTCGAGTCTTTCCGCCGCCTGCGGACCCAGACGGAGAATGCGATCAGCGTTCTGCTGGGCCGCGCACCGGAGTCGATCGAGCGGGGGCTCGCCCTCGCCGAGCAGGAACTGCCTCCCGAGATTCCGGTCGGTCTTCCCTCCGAGCTCCTTCAGCGGCGCCCGGACGTGCTGCAGGCGGAGCGTCAGCTGGCGGCACAGACGGCCCGCATCGGCGTTGCGGAGGCGCTGAAGTTTCCCTCGCTGACCCTGACCGGGACCGGCGGCGTCAGCGACGACCTGACTGACGGCGGACTCACGACCGGGATTCTCGGACTCGGGGCCCAGTTGTTCGGGCCATTGTTCAACGCCGGCAAGAACCAGAGACGGGTGGAGATCGAGCAGGCCCGGACTGAGCAGCTCCTGTACACGTACGAGCAGTCCATCCTCACGGCATTCCGCGAGGTGGAGGACGCGATCGTGGCCACCAACACCTATCGCGACGAGTACGAAGCGCGGCAGCGGCAGGTGGAATCGGCGACCAGTGCCGCCGAGCTCTCGTGGGTCCGGTACGAGGGAGGTCTCACCAGCTACCTCGAAGTGCTGGACTTGCAGAGGTCGCAGTTCTCGGCGGAACTGGCCGCTTCGCAGACGCTGCAGCTCCATCTCTCTTCGATCGTGCAGCTCTACAAGGCGCTGGGCGGAGGCTGGACGGTGCCGGAGCAGCTGGCGTCCGCCGGGACGGGAAACGACGCGGACTAGTCGAGCAGCTTCCCCAGCCCGACCGTGAACGACCAGCCCCGGTTCTCGAGGCTGACCGAGCTGGCGTTCGTGCCGCCGTTCATGTTGGTGAGTCCGAGGTTGTAGCGGGCGTCCAGTTCCACCTTGAAGCCACCGAGCAGGTATTCGACGCCGCCCCCGAATACGAGCCCGAATTCGACGTTCCGGGTTTCGAGCGGGTAGTCGAGGTCCTCGCTGTCGCAATCGGACTCCGTGGCGTCCCCCGAATCCGACCTGGCGCGACAACGCACCTCGAACGCCAGTTGCGGACCGGCGTACACGATGGGATAGAGGGTCCGGTCCTCGGGCCCGAGCCGGGCCATCACGAGCACCGGAACGCGGATGTAGTCGAGTTCGATCTCGGCTGCCGTCCCGTCGTCCGTCACCCTCGCCCCGTTCTGCGAGTAGTTGACCTCGCCTTGCAGCGCGAACCAGCTCTCGCCTCCGCACTCGAGAAACGCGCCCAGGACGAGGCCCGTCCGGCTCTCGATCTGGAGGTCCGGTCTCGCGGGATCGTCTATGCTGAGGCTCGAGACATTCACTCCGCCCTTGAGCCCGAGCGTCGAGCCCTGGCCCCGCGCCTTCAACGGCAGCAGGCCGACCAGGCACAGTGCCACCAGGACGCTCGTCAGGAGGCGCATGAGTACTCTCTCCCGGTCGGTAATCATGGCAGCGGAAGCCGGACGACGCGGTCGCCCCCTACCTGGATGGACCACCCGCTCGTGCCGTCACCGAACCGGTATCCGAGACCCAGCCTCGGCATGCGAAACAGGCCACACAGCATCGGCGACAGGAAACGAAAGCCCAGCGTGGCGCCCACCTCGAATTGCGTGTAGATCGACTTCTGCTCGCCGGACGGGGTCGGAAAGGAGATGTCGTTCGGGTACCAGCTCGGTTTGAAATAGGCCCCGACGTCGGGGGTCTGGCCGCCGATCCGGAATCCGAGCGGATACCGCGCGTCCATTCGGGCCGAGAGCTCCACGTTGCTGAGATCGAAGTCGTCGATGTCGGTGAAGCTGTAGCCTCCTTTGAGACGGGGCTCGAGGCCGAGCTCCCAGCGTCGCCAGGGCCAGACGAACTCGGACCGCAATCCGAGCTCACCGTACACCAGTGTGGTCGAGGTCGAGCTCGTGGACCCCCACCCGATGTCGAGGTACGGACGCAGCATCGAGCGCTCCCCGGTCTTGAACAGCACCTCTATGCCCGGGAGGATCGCCCCGAGGTCAACACTCCGGATGTCGAACTCGGAGATGCTGTCGAATGCGGCGAATCCGATCACGCCGGTGAGCCGCAGACGCACCCCGATCTTGCGACCTTCGATGTCGGGAGTGATCGGATTCCCACAGCAGGGAAGACGATGCAACCAGAACGAGATGGGAATGCTGAGGACGTTCGTGCTCTGTGAGCCCGCCCCGAGATCGGAGAACACGATCCCGTCGTCCCCGCGGGAGTAGAGCCAGGCGTAGTCGAGGACCTGGTCGGGATCGAGCTCAGCCGTTTCCTGAGAAAGCGCGACGCTCGGGCAGACCGCGGCCAGCGCCAGGGCGAAGACCGCATAAGTCGTGTATTGACGGCGTGATCGAGTTGCCAGAATTGCCTCTCGAGTTAGATCGCCGGAACTGGCCATGCCGACAGCATCGCACATTCCCAGGTCCCTCGCCAGCCGGCCTCGACTCAGGTAGTCAGATGGCAGATCTTTGATTCGAGCCAGAATCCGTTTGACACCCGGTCGGCGGTACTGGAAGGTGTTCCATCCGACTGGGTCATCATGATTCTCACAGACTCGAGAGCGCTCCGTGTCCACCGCCTACAAGGACTACTACGAAATCCTCGGCGTCGATAAGACCGCCGACCAGAAGGCGATCAAGAAGGCGTATCGAAAGCTGGCCCGCGAATTCCACCCGGACGTCAACCACGACCCCGGGGCCGAGGACCGCTTCAAGGAGATCGCCGAGGCCTACGAGGTCCTGGGCGACGAGGAAAAGCGGGAGCAGTACGATTCGATCGGCCAGGGTTACTCCGCCGGTCAGGACTTCCGGCCGCCCCCCGGGTGGGAGCACGGCGCCGGGACCGAGTACGAGTACCGTACCGCAGGCGACTTCTCCGATTTCTTCGAGCAGATGTTCGGCGGGCGGGGCGGACCCTCCTTCCGCACCGAATATCGACGTCCTCCCATGCGCGGGGCCGATCACGAGGCCGAGATCGAAGTTTCGCTGCAGGAGGCGTTCGACGGAATCAAGCGCCGGATCTCGCTGGAAGCGGCCGAGGTCAGGCCCGACGGACAGGTAGAACGGCATACCAAGACCCTCGACGTGACGGTTCCCGCAGGATCCATCGACGGGACCCGAATCCGGCTCAAGGGTCAGGGCGGCGCGGGCACCGATGGGGCTCCGGCCGGTGACCTGTTCCTTCGCGTGCATGTCCGTCCGGACCCGCGATTCGAGCTCGACGGCAGGCATCTGAAGACCTACCTCGACATCACTCCGTGGGAAGCAGCCCTGGGTGCGAAGGTCCCGCAGAAGCTGATGGATGGAAAGACGGCGTCTCTGAACATCCAGCCGGGAGCCCGCAGCGGCTCGCAGCTCAGGCTCAAGGGCCATGGAATGCCGGCCAGGGGAAGGAAGAAGGCCGGCGACCTGATCGCGGAGCTGCGCATCGTTGTGCCCGACAGGCTGTCGGACGCGGAGAAGGAGCTGTTCGAGAAGCTGGCCGAAACTTCGAAATTCAACCCGCGCGCCGCGTGAAGGGAGGCACGGGATGAACGATTCGACAGCCGCAGTCGCACACACCATCACCGTCACCGAGCTCGCTTACTGCGCCGGCTGCTCGCGGGCGACCATTCTCGAATTGCTGGACCATGAGCTGCTGGCACCGGTGGAGTCAGCCGCCGAGCCGAGGTTCGCACCCGAGTCCGTGGAGCGCGTGCGAAGGATCCACCGGATCTCGATCGAGCTGGAGGTAGGCTATCCGGCGATGGGGCTGGTGCTGCGACTGCTGGACCGTATCGAAGAACTGGAGCGTCGGTTGCGGGGCAGCGGGTGAGGCGCGCGGTAGGCTGTAAGCTCTCTCAGCGGTTGGGCAGCGTCGGGACCGATCGCAGCTCGATCAGGCGCTCGTCGGCCGTGACCAGCCGGAGCTCGAACACCTGGGCCGTGGCCACAAGGAAGCGGTCGGCCGGATCCGTGTGAGACAGCTTTACGGCCGCAGCACGTCCCAGTCCTCGGCGTCTCCTAATGGCAAAACGAGGTCGCCTGTCAGCTCCGCCGTGTCCTTCATGCAGCCGAGCCTTCCCTCCGTTCTCGGCGGCGGCGAGGGAGGCACGATCTCCGCCACCGGCGTGCCGAATCGGGTCACTGTGACCGGCTGGCGAGTCTTTCGCACCCGCGCCCGGTTCTGAGGCCACGACTGGCGCCGGCCCACCACCCCGGACGATTCTGATCCGCACGCGAAGCAGCCGGATGAAACGCTCCAGGTATCGAATTTCGGGAGGCGCCACATGAACACTCTGCTGAGCTGGATCAACGAGCCGGGCCTCGTGCGCTGGATGGTGGACCTCGTGGCGCTTCCGATTCTCGTCGTAGCACTCGTCTATGGCCTCAAGTCAATTCTGCTGCGAGTCGGCCCCAAGCCTGACGAGGATCAGATCGGACCCGATTTCTGGCACCGCAGCCTGTCGCTGCTCGCACCGGTGGCCAGCCTGATCGGAATCGCCACAGTCTGGAATCTGCGCTTCAACGATCTCGCTGTGCGCACGAGCAGGTCACCGGGTGAAGAGACGGTGCTCGTCGAATGGGCGGCTGGAATCGCGATGGCGCTGCTGGCCACGATCTTTCTCGTACTGCTCATCAAGGCGATCAATCGCGGCCTCTACGCCATCGTCCACTGGCTGGACTCGAAGGGACGGGAGACCGGTGGAGTCAAGGTTCAGGATACCGTTCTGGTCAATCCCTACCGCATGCGTAAGTTCCTCATATTCGCGCTTCGTGTCGTCCGCTTCGTACTCGTCCTGGCTCTGTTGTACGTTTACATCCCGCTCGTTCTCAGCTTCATTCCCGCAACGGCTGCGTTTGCCGGGCGGGTGATGCCGATGGTCGTCGCGCCCCTTCAGAAAATCGGTCTGGCCATTCTCGGATACATTCCACGCCTCATTTCGCTCGTCCTGATCCTGATTGGTGTTCGGTTCTTCCTCCGTACGCTAGGGTTCGTGATGGAGTCGGTCGGAAAGGGCCAAATCACGATTCCCGGATTCGACCCCGAGTGGGCCGATCAGACGCTGCGACTGCTGCGCATAGTGGTCGTTCTGGGCACCATCATGCTCATATACCCGTTCCTGCCCGGGGCCGGCAGCGAGCTGTTCAAGGGCTTCTCCCTGTTCGTCGGAGCCCTGTTCACGCTCGGGGCCAGTTCTTCTGTCGCGAACGTGATTTCCGGCGTGATTCTCACCTACACCCGCTCCTTCAGTCTCGGAGATCGCGTACAGATCGGGGAGACCAACGGCGATGTGATCGAGCAAGGACTGTTCGTCACGCGTCTGCGAACGATCTTCAACGAGGAGGTCACGGTTCCCAACACCGTCGCGCTGGGCGGCCGCGTGGTGAATTACTCCGCCGCCGCCAGGCGACCGGAAGGGCTTGGTATCAGGGTTTCGGCTGGAATCGGCTACGACATTGACTGGCGGCAGGTGCACGACTTGATGAAGGCGGCCGCCGCCGACACCGACAACATCGTGACCGATCCCGAACCGTTCGTGATCCAGAGCAGCCTCGATAACTTCGCGGTCGAGTACATTCTCGTGGCCTCCACGCGCGAGCCGAAGAAGGTATTGCGGACCCGGTCGGAGCTGCGGCAGAACGTGCTGGACCGGTTCAACACGGCCGGCGTGGAGATCATGACCCCGGATGTAGCTTCGCTGAGGAATTCCGTGGAGCCGGCGATCCCGGCCGCGCACGTCGCGCAGCCGGTAGCGCCGGGACTGCGCTTTCTCGGGCTGCAGGGAAGCTGAGCCTCAGCCTCCCGGCCTGCCCGTCGCGATCAGGTCCCGGACCACCACGAACGCTCCGGCGAAAACGCCCAGGTAGGAGGTGAAGACCCGCCAGAGCACCGTGTAGGCCAGCATCACGGTCGGCGGCACCAGGGAGGTCATCAGGCCTACCGTGGTCAGTTCGGCGACGCCGCTGCCCGCCGGACTCGGCGCTACACTGATCACCGCGAACTGGATCATCTGACGCGCCATCCCCTCGAGCGGCGGGAAGAGGATGCCGAGGGCGGCGGCAACCGCGAGACCCGTGGCGCCTCGCAGCAGCACCATCAGGATGTTGATGCCCGTGTTGATCGACCAGGCGGTCCGCTTGGAGTTGCGGAACAACCGGATGTTCCGGCGATAGCGGGCGGCGCCGCGCAGCACCTGACGTCCCACCCGCCCACGGCGCATCCCCTTGACTCCGTGCAGGAGTCGCGTGATCGCCGACGGGAAGACGGTGATCGCGATGCCGATCCCGAACAGAACGGCGACCGTAAACAACAGTGTACCGACGATCGCCCCGAGATCGACGCGACCGACCGCCGTCAGGTAGGCAATCCCGCCGCCGGCGAGCAGCCCGAGTGCCACGATTCCCCCCACCCAGCTGATCGACAGCACCGCGATCGCATCGTGCGGCCTGAGTCCTCGGCTGCGCAGCACGATGTACTGGGCTGGACCTCCGCCGAGCTGCATCGGGGTCACGCCGGCCGCGAACAGCAGGTAGAGGTGGGTCCTCAGTCCGTCCCGTACGCGAAATCCGGGAAGTAACTCACGCGCCAGGATCCAGATCCGATAGCCGCCGGCGATCGCTTCGAGGATCGTGAGCCCGAGCGCGACGAGGACGAAACGGCGAGAGGCGTGGGTCAGCTCGGAAACGATCTCGGCGTCGGAGCGGCTCGCCCACCAGGCCACGGCAGCGAGACCGGCGGCCGTGAACACGAGGAACAGGCCGATCCCGATCGCCACGTTGCGCGGCGAGAGCGGGGAGCTCTTCTCGACCTCCAATTCGGGAAGTCGATGAGGGCTCATCCGCCGACCGCGCGATTCAATACCGCCAGCTCGTGAGATCCGCCCCGGGCGGTGCCGCTTCCTCGATCCGCTCGAGGATCCGGTTCAGGTACATCGTATTGTAGCGAAGGCGCGAGATCGCATTGGGCTGCTCGTGGTCGCCATTCCAGCAGTGCTCGGCGTAGTTCCCGTAGTCGATGACGCCGTCGTAGAAGGGATCGGTCGTGTTTTCGAGGAATTCGGCCATCTGGTAGACGGCATTGTTCAGGTAGTAGTTGTCCATGTCGCCGACGAAGATGTGCAGCTTGCCGGCCAGCTTCGGACCGAGCTGCTCCCAGTCCCGCTCCAGGACGTGCCGCAGGTCGTAGTTGTCGCGCCAGTAGCGGGCGACATCCGGATCGATGAGTCCGGTACGCTTGTCCCAGATCCGTCGTGGATACCCGTCCCTTCCCTGCGGCGAGTAGGTGGCTTCCCAGATGTCCCATTGCCCACCCGAACGGCTCTTGGTGCCGAGGACGAGTTCCTTGTGATTCTCGTTCTGTACCGTGTAGCTGACGTTGCCCAGCCAGTCGCGATGGGCCGGGCGCATGATCCGTCCGAACGGTCCCTCGTCGAAATACGCGTTCTTGTGCTCGTAGATGTTGACCAGTTCGTACGAGCGGAAATCGATCGGGTCAGGACAGGCCGCGAACGCTCCGTTGTATTCGTCCGGATAGAAGATCTGCGCCGCGGCAGCTTCCCAGCCGCCCGTCGATCCGCCGTACAGGAACCGTGCCCAGCCCTCGCCGATCCCCCGGAACTTCTCCTCGATGTACGGGATCAGCTCGTAGGTGATCGCGTCTCCCCAGGGCCCCTGGCTCGCCGAATTCACGGCGTAGGAATCGTCGTAGTAGGGCGTCGGGTGCTGGACCTCGATCACCAGGTAGCGTGGGAAGTCTTCGGTGGTCCACAACTGATAGAAGTCGTACGCCTCCTGCTGCACGATCCGGTTGTAGCACTCGACGTCGAAGCGCTCGCTGTACTCGCACTCGAGATCCGGATCCGGCGGCTCGGTCCGGAAACCGCCGAAGTCACTCGGGAAGTGCCCGTGGAACACCATCAGGGGGTACTCGGCCTCCGGACGATCATCGAATCCCTCCGGCACCAGCACGTGCGCCCCCAGGTACATGTCACGGCCCCAGAAGTCCGAAAGCAGCTCACTTCGCATCCTGACGTGACGGATGTAACGCGAGTCGGATGGAGGCTCGATCTCGGGGATCTCGTTCACCAGGGCGAGCTCGACCCTCTCCCGGCTGTCCGGGTCGAGCCGGACCACGACGGGCTCCGAGAACAGGTTCCCCGGTTTCCGGTTCCACTGTTGCCCTTCACCGCGGTCCGGAGGCAACAGCACGGTCTGGCCGGTCGCCAGGTCGAAGCGCTCGTATCGATTCAGCACCGCCTGTACGCGGTACGCGCCGGGGGGCAGCTCCGACAGGCTCTCGAGCGGGAAGCCGAACACCGAGCCGTCGAACACGGCCGGCTCGCCGACGAGCCAGCCCTCGACATCGATCCCGAAGGCCTGTGCGGTGCGGTGCGGCTCGGACCGCAGCTGGAATCTCGGTTCGGTTGCCTCGGTCGTGTCGGAGGAAATCAGCAGGATCAACCGGCCGTCGAAGCTCGAATCTCTCGCAGCCGGAACCGTGACGGCGACTTCGAGCCCGGTCCCGTCGCCGGACGGGCCGCAAGCGGCAATCGGCAATCCGGTGAATCCGGCGAGGATCGCCAGCGCGAGAATCGGGTGCCTTGAGCTCGGCCGCATGTGAGTTCTCTCCATTCCCGGGGTCAACGGCACATCGAAACAGCCCCTCCTACCCCGCTGCTTCGAATCGCATGGCAAGTTCGGGCTCGACGGCATCCCGGTGCACCATGATCGCGAGGACGCGCAACGCCATGTAGTCGCCGCGAACCCACACGTAGCCCCGACGGCCGCTACCGGTGCCATGCGAGTTCTTGATCAGGTACCAGTCGTGCCCTTCCACGACCCGCCGGTCCACGGCCAGCACCAGGTGGTCGTCGGTCGTCCGGCCGGTCTCGAAGTCGGTCTGCCGCAACGCCTGATCCGGACCTCCCGGTGCGGCTTCGGGCGGAAGCACGGCGAGGCCCGCACCGTTCCAGCTCGCGCCCGGATCCGCCCAGTCCATGTCGAAGACGACCGGGAAGCCCGCGTCCAGCGCCGTGTTCGTCACTCTGCGAAAATCTTCGAGCGGCACGTTGTAGTAGCCGTCGTAGTCCCACCAGTTATCCGGCACGTCCAGCTCGCCGCGGCCGTACATGGGCAGATCGGTGTAGGAGGTGATCTCCCAGTAGGCGGTCGGATCGAGACCGAGATAGTCGGTAGCGTACTCGACCGGCGTCATGCTCCGACCATTCACGGTGATCGTCTCCGGCGGTGGCGCGAGGTGTCGGTCGAGCACTTCGCGGACTTCGGAGACCACCGTGGCCTCGTCCCAGTCGCCGCTCTTTTCGTGGCGCTCCAGCACCGCGTTCAGTTCGGTGCGCATCGCACCGTAGTCCTCCACCACAGCGAACTCGGACTCGGGAACGATCCCGTACTCGGCGACCAGCCAGGTCACGTCGTGGCTGAGGCCGCCGTCGGTGAATCTCGCATTTTCGCCGCCCCTGCGAGCGTACTCCCGCGCCTTTTCGACGTAAGCCCAGTACACGGGATAGTAGTCGGCCAGGTCGAGCTCCGAGTTCGCGGCGGCGAGCGTTTCGGCGAGGGTCTCGTTGGTCCGGAGCGCCTCCGACTCCAGCATCGCCACGGTCGAGAAACTCCAGCAACTGCCTCCCCGCTGCCGCTTGATCGAGGTATGAGGGATGTCCGTCCCGAGCCAGTTGGGCGCGTGAACATCATCGAAGAACGCCTCGGGCTCTGGGGCCTGTTGCGGGGCCGACTGTCCCACGACAGAAACGGGAATCGCGAGGATGGCCGCCAGGGCCACGAACGAGTGCATCGATCTGCGCATGAGTCCGCTCCGACTCGTAGGGAACGCTGCCTGCTGCGGTGTACTGGGCTCAACCCTGCGTTGATCCGCAAGAGTCGTGCGGGCCGGGCCGCGTGGATACACCGAATCCGCCCATGCATGCCAGCCCGCGCTAAGCCTATTTTTGGCAACGATCTGCGGGATCATCAGTCGACATTCGACGGAAATCTTTCGCCGGGTTCCATCCGCGGGTGCGTGATCTCGGCGTCAACTTGTCGAACGACGGTCCCCCCGGCGTGACAGGATGTCCGAACCGACGGTTGAACCGACCCTCGCACACCGAGGCATGCATGAGCAGATTGTGCTCGTCCATGCAATGGAAGGAGCAGGCGAATCATGACGAAGCCTCACGGAGAGGGCGGGCGCGCGGCGCTCGCCACGGAAGCGCGCGAGCTGCTCGCGGGGGCGACCCGCGGCGTTCTGAGCACACTGGATCCCGAAGCCGGGTATCCGCACGCCTCCATCATCGACCTCGCCCCCGTGGAGGGCGGCGATATCGTGACGTTGCTCAGCCAGCTGGCGGTGCATCGCAAATATGCCGAGGCCGATGACCGCGCTTCCGTCCTGATTGCCCCGCATCTCGGAGAGGATGATGCGATGATGCGGCCCCGCCTCACGCTGGTGGGACATCTGCGCCGCGAGGATGATCGCTCGGTCTACCGCGACTCCTATCTCGCGGTGCACCCGGAGGCCGAGATGTACCTGCAGCTACCCGACTTCGCGTTCTTTCGGCTCGAGACGGAA